>JAHBAS020000020.1 GCA_018499965.2 Candidatus Uhrbacteria bacterium | reverse complement strand
TTTGGCGATTCGGACAAGATTGAAGTCGGACAGACGGCTGTTGCTATCGGGAATGCGCTCGCGGAATTTCGGAATACGGTTTCCGTTGGCGTGATCTCCGGCCTCTCACGATCCATTACGGCAGGGGATGGCATGGGTAGTTCCGAGCGGCTCGACGGCGTCATTCAAACGGACGCTGCGATCAATCCGGGAAATTCCGGCGGTCCACTCCTGGATCTTGATGGCAACGTGATCGGCGTGAACGTGGCGACGGCTGGAGCGGAGAATATCGGATTTGCTCTTCCGGCGAATACGGTAAAAACGGTTGCCGCAGCCGTGCAGAAGGACGGAAAGATTTCCCGTCCATACTTAGGAATTCGATATATCCCAATTGACGCCGATCTCAAAAAGCGCAACACGCTCAGCGTTGATTACGGCGTACTCGTAGTTCGCGGAGATCAGATCTCCGACCTCGCCGTTGTCCCAGGAAGTCCCGCGGACAAAGCCGGCATCGTTGAGAACGACATCGTTCTTACGATCGACGGAGAAAAGATCGATGAAACGCACGCGCTTGCCACGCTCTTACGCAAAAAGAATATCGGAGATACGATTACGCTCACCGTCTTACATAAAGGATCGGAAAAAACCGTAGACGTAAAACTCGAAGCGTTCCCAGGAGAATAAACGGAGCAGATCGACGCGGAGAACGAATGTGCAAACGTACATTCGTTCTCTTTTTTTCGCATGACATGGTATACTTTTATCATATTCTTTCTTTCTATGAACAAACGAAGGGGCACTTCTACTTCTAAAGGACTGACGTGCGACGCGCACGCCGTCACATGGGCAACGATTACGCTCGTTGCATTTCCGTTCATTGCGCTATGTGCGAACATCGCAGGATTCGGACCGCTCGCGAGCTTTATCGGTGGAGCGATGGGCAGCATGCTCGTTCTCCTCGCGGAGTTCGTCACCTGCGGACGTCTCTGGTTTTCTGATCCCTGCATCGAAGAATGGTTCAGCCATCCGGCGTCTTCATATCGACTCCTTTCCATGGTCGGTATCCTCATGCTGCTTTTCCAGACGTTTATCATCATGGGCTTTATCGCGAGCAGGGAATTCGACGGTTCCGTAGTCCGCTTCATCATGGCACGACAATGCGACAATCCTTCAGATACGTGGTTTACCCGTATTTGTCGAACCGAAATACCCCAGACGGATCTCATCTCCGATCCGATCTCTTCAGCGATGCGCGAAGAAGCGGCAAAAAAACTTTTCCCAGGATCCCAACTCGTCACGTGCGCCATCCATCCTATCAAGCAAGATCGGGATGACCGGAATGTCACACGTACGGCAATCATTCGATGCGACCAATGGATCGTAGGATCTATCGTGAAACGTCCGGTTTCGTTCCAGAACGCCACGGCGCTCGTGGCCGCATCCATGCACGTGGAAGACGACGGCTCCTATCGCGTTGATCAGTGGTCAGACGATCCATCTTCCGATGCATGGAAAACCATCGCAAAACCCATTGCAGAAGCAACAGATGATATCTTGAGCAAGAGCACAAACCTTTCCGTGGTCAAAATGGAACTCGCCGCAGAAACCGAAGATCGTATCTTCGCAGAACTTCAGCGCCGCTAATAGAGCCACGTCCACGTATGCATATTACGCCGCACGGCGCTGCCCGAGAGGTTACCGGATCCTGCCACCGCGTTGAAACCAAAAAGACGCGCGTGCTTATCGATTGCGGGATGTTCCAAGGATCCGCTTTCAGCGATGCGCGTAATTTTCAACCATTCGGATTTGAAGCAAAGGACGTCGACGCCGTACTCATCACGCATACTCACCTTGATCACGTTGGACGCCTTCCAAAACTCGTCCACGAAGGATTTAACGGGCCCATCTTCGCCACAAAACCGACCGCGAGGCTTCTTCGCATTATCCTGGAAGACGCTTACCAGATCATGGAAGAGCAATTCGAGAGCGACTATCGACCCAAGCTCTACGAATTCGAAGATCTGCGCAAGACCATCGATCTCGTCCGTGGGGTTGAATACAGCCGATGGAAAGCTCTGGGGGATATTCGATTCCGATTCCGTGATGCCGGACATATTTTCGGAAGCTCCTTTGTTGAGATTGAAGAAACAGACGGCGTTCGAGCGGTATTTAGCGGAGACATCGGAAACGTTGATACGCCAATCTTGCGTCCAACCGCGCAAATCGGAACATCGGACGTCGTGTTTGTCGAATCAACCTATGGTAATCGCATTCACGAAGATATTGAAACGCGATCCACCATTTTCCTCGACGCCGTAAAGCGAACCATGAAGCAAAAAGGCGTGCTCCTGATTCCAGCGTTCGCCATCGAACGCACCCAGGCTTTGCTCTACGATTTGAACCACTTCTTTGAGCATCAAAAGCTTCCGCCGATCGACGTGTACCTCGATAGCCCAATGGCCATCCATGTAACGGAAGTCATGGAAGAATTTCCGGAGTACTACGACCAAGCCGCAGCCAAACTCGTGATGGACGGGGACAATTTCTTCGACTTTCCTTCGCTCCACCTTACGCTCACGCGATCGGAATCGAAACGTATCAATGAGGTCAAGCCTCCAAAAATCATCATCGCCGGATCCGGTATGATGAATGCCGGACGCATCCAGCACCATCTCCTTCGATATCTCTCCAAGACGAGCACGACGTTATTTATCGTCGGCTACCAGGCATCAGGTACGCTTGGTCGCAGGCTCTACACCGGAGAACGTCACGTCCGCGTCCTAAACGAGATGATCGATGTAAAAGCGAACGTGATCACGGTCGGATCTTTTAGCGCACACGGCGATCAAAAGAAACTCCTGCACTGGATCGGAAGCGCGCAAACGAAACCGAAACGCGTGTACTGCGTCCATGGTGAAGACGATGCCTGTGTTGCCCTCGCCACCGCCGTTTCTACCGAGCTCAATATCAAAGCCGATGCCCCGCACCATCAGGAGACCATTGAGCTATGACCCGTCGCCCCTTTCTGTGGGGAGCCGCGATTTCCGCACATCAAACCGAAGGCCAGAACCAAGAAAGCGATTGGTGGATTTTTGAACGCCGCATCCTTGCACGAAGGGGATTGCAGCCGTCACTTCGAGCCGCGGATCATTGGAATCGCTATAAAGACGATCTCGATCTTCTCGCGAACGCTGGACTGAACGCCTTTCGATGTTCGATCGAATGGGCAAAGATCGAACCTCAAGAAGGAAAAATCTCCGAAGAAGCTCTTGAGCACTATGCGGAGGTTTTTGCGTACGCGAAACAAAAAAATATCAACCTTTGCGTCACGCTTTGGCATTTTTCCCTCCCTCAGTGGGCGGCGGCGCAAGGCGGCATGCGATCCGCCCATGTCCGCAATCGATTCCTTCAATACGTACGACTCTGCGTTGAACGACTCGATCCTCTCGTCGATCTCTGGCAGACCATGAACGAACCCATGGTCTACGCTTCCGAAGCCTATCGATGGGGAAGCTGGCCGCCCAACATTCGATCGCATTTCGCCGCTCTTCGCATGACGTGTACGTTACGAGCACTTCATCGGCAGACATATGCCGTTATCCGATCCCTTAGCGCAAAACCGATCGGCATTGCCAAGAGCATGATCGCATATCTCGCAACGCCAAGAGCATCGCTTTGGACGCGTATGATTCAACATTTTCGAAATTTTTCCTGGAATCGTTTCTTTTTCGTCGGTCAACTCCGATGGCATGATTTCATTGGCATCAATTACTACATCACGAGCATCGCGGGTCGCAAGAAAGACATCCCGACCGCAGAAAAAGACGATATGGGCTGGGAATGCCGTCCGGAAGGACTTGTGCATTGTATTCAATCAGCATCACGCATGGGGAAACCGATCTACATCACGGAAAATGGCATTGCCACAGACGAAGACGAGCAACGCATTCGGTATCTCGACCTGCACCTCACAAGCATCCAGAAAGAAGCGAAACACAACCCGCTCCTGCATGGGTATTTTTTCTGGTCGCTTATCGATAACTACGAATGGGATAAAGGATTCACAAAACGATTCGGCCTCGTTTCTTATCTCCCCGTAACGTACGCGCGCGTTCCGAAGCCTTCGCTCTCATACTACGGCCAACGAATCAAGGAACATCCTACATCGAAGTCACGAAGATCCATTCACGGAACGCAGAAAAAATGAGATACTAGTCTATGATGACTTTTCCTCTTTGGGCATTCATTGCCGTTGGTGGACATGTGGCAAACGGGGCCGCATTCGTGATTGATAAATCACTCCTCACCTCGAGTTTCAAACGGGCCGCCACGTATGCGGCGACGGTCGGCATCCTCAGTTCGCTCGCGATCGTTGTGCTTTTTTTTGGCGCGCATCTCCCAACGTCTGTAACTTCATGGATATGGATCGCGACCGGTGGCGCAGCATTCGTACTTGGTCTCTGGACGTTTTTCGGCGCCTTGGCCGCCGGAGAGGCAAGTCGCGTGGTTCCGATCATCGGATCCCTCATTCCCATTCTCACCTTTTGCGGTACAGCGACCCTGCTAGGGGAGCGCCTTACGCAAACACAAGCCCTAGGGTTCGGTCTCCTGATCGTTGCTACAATCATCCTTGCTGGAGGGTCCGCTTCGTCCAGACTTTCGCTCCGAGCCTTATGGATCGCCATCCTCTCGGCCACATTCTACGCCCTGAGTTCATTAGCTATTAAAATCGGGTACGATACCGAAGGTTTTGTTACAACATTCGGCATCTCTCGTATCTTCTCCGCACTCACAGCCATAGCGATCCTCTGTATTGATACAAAAGCTTGGATAGAAGTGCGCAGCATGTTCGCAAAAAAGAAGACGGGAAAGAAAACGAAACGCACCGCAGCAGTACTCGTGCTCGTGGGGCAGACGCTAGGAGCAATCGGATTCATCCTCGTGCAGTATGCGATCAATCTTGGCAGTGCAGCGATCGTGAATGCCTTACAGGCCGTGCAGTACGCTTTCTTGGTCCTCATCGCCTTCATCTTCGCGAAACGGGCGCCTCGGCTTCTGGGAGAGGATCTAACGCCTTCGACAGTCTTCCGAAAATCAATCGCTATTATCATCGTTGGCATTGGACTATGGTTCGTCGTCTCATAAGCAAAAAGAAACTCAACACCATCCACGCAAAAACCGCGTTCGTCACGGCGAGCGTTGTGGGTGGCATCGTTCTCTTCCTCGTCGGATTCCTTTGGATCGGTCTTCCAAATCCGCCGAAGCGACTTGAATCCACCGGTGTTACGTTTAGCGTACCCTATGCTGAAGAACTTGGTTTAAATTGGAGAGAAGTTCTTATCGCCGCCCTCGATGATCTCAAGATTCGCACCTTTCGCATCCCGGCTTACTGGAGTCGAACGGAACCGCAAAAAAATCAATTCACGTGGCTTGAACTTGATTACCAAATGGACGAAATCGGCGCACGCGGAGGCAAGGTCGTACTCGGCGTTGGTGCAAAGCTCCCACGTTGGCCAGAATGCTGGATTCCGGATTGGGCTTCACAACACGGAAAAGACGCAGAACGCGAAGCGCGACTGAATTACATCCGGGCTGTCGTTGAGCGGTATCGGAATCATTATGCGCTCTCTTCCTGGCAGGTGGAAAACGAAGCACTGTTCCAATTCGGCATCTGTCCAGAGCCGGACCGGAATCTCCTAAAAGAAGAAATCGCGCTTGTTCGAAGTCTTGATATTAGCCATCCAATCGCAACAACAGACTCCGGAGAACTCTCGCTTTGGGTCAGCGCCGGATCACTCGTTGATCGACTCGGTATCAGCACCTATCGCGTCGTTCGAACGTTCTGGGGAGCGACATGGGATTATACATTCATTCCAACATATTGGTACGCCCGTCGCGCGGCGTTGATTCGCCCATGGGTCAAAGACGTGTATGTTTCCGAGTTCCAGATGGAACCTTGGGTTGATAGCTCGATCCAGCAAACACCCATCGCCGAGCAGACCGCCTTCTTTAGCCCAGAACGCATGGAGCGGCATTTCGCGTTTGCGGAGCGCATGGGATTCAAAGACGTTTCTTTTTGGGGCATCGAATGGTGGTGGTGGATGAAAGTCAAACAAGGCGATGACCGTTTTTGGGAAATCGCTAAAGCCTTCTTTACGCGCCACGGACCCGTATCACCATAACCTATGTTCGGAGGGGGATTACATGCAGGCTTGGATTACGGCGGATCAAAATGCGCCGGAGCACTTATCGATCACCACGCGAGATTGATCGCTTTTTACGAACTCCCCATTCGCCCTTCTTGGACCACGCGAGACTTGGAACGACTTGGAACATCAATTCTTGAACAACTCTGCGCACAAACGCATACCAAATCTTCCCAGATCAAAACCTGCGGCATTGGCGTACCCGGTCCGGTAAAAGACGGTTCAATTCTCACCGCTCTGCGACTTCCAGCCATTGAACGAATCAATCCGCGACGCATCTTTCCCCGAGGGCGTTTTGTCATTGAAAACGATGTCCTGTGTGCGGCGCATGCCGAACGCATGTTCGGGCATCTCGCAAAATCGGATCGAGGCGTACTTTTCATGATCGGATCCGGATGCGGAGCAACGATGGTAGAGCGCGTAGGGGAGCATCAGGCAAAAAAGACACGCTTTACGAGCGTTGAAATCGGACATATTTGCGCATCCATGTCGTCCGTTATTCAAGAAACCGTCAAAGAGCCGTATATCGTTGAAGGATTCTGCAGCCGCGCCTTTTTCCAACGTCACACCAAGCAATCCATCGAACGCCTCCTCCAACGGGCAGAGGATAAGGACGCTGAAGCACTCGAACTCTTCGCACGCTTCGGAGCGCATGTCGGCGCAACGGTCGCAACGATTGAAACGCTTTTCAAGCCAGACCATATCATCATCGGGGGAGGACTTTCGCGCGCATTCCGTTTCTTTGCATCAACGATGCGCCGGATTCA
>JAHBAS020000029.1 GCA_018499965.2 Candidatus Uhrbacteria bacterium | reverse complement strand
TTGGCTTTTCGAAGACGCGGATGGATCTTTCTCCACTCGGTAAGTGCGACACCGCTTTTTCCAACATGAGACGAAAACAAGTTTTCGTCATCATAACGAAGATTGCCCCTTTGCATGCGCATAGTATACAACATCGCATGAAAAACGTCCGATTTTTCCCTCGTATCCAGTCATTTTGACAAAATGCCCAAGGTTCGGTATGATTCCGCACGCTTTTGAGCATCCTTACCAGGATTGCCAAAGGCGAATATCCCACAATCAAAGAGATCCGTTCGGGGATCGTCTAGTGGTAGGACGCTTGGTTCTGGCCCAAGTAACCGGGGTTCGAATCCCTGTCCCCGAGCCAATAAAAATCCACGTGCAAACGTGGATTTTTATTATCCCCTAAAACGCCAGAAGGACCCTCGAGATGAGAGTCCTTCGAACGAAGTCATAAGGAACGCAAGGCGTCTAGCAGAGATAAGAATCGGAATTGAGGCGTAGCATCTGCAAGTGCAAGTGCCGAAGGAGATCCTCGTAGAAAACAAGACCACTCGGAACGGGCACGCAGAGTCCGCACAAACTCAACTGCGGAATATTTTTCGTGTCATGATCCGGCAGACGCGGAACGCATCTCAAGACATCGTGCGTAAGTGACCGCCCACACCTGATGATCCAACCACCACAATGCACATGACGTCCAAGGTAATAGCTCCCAAGTTTACTCCCGGGATTGATCCGGTCGCCATCGAAAGTAACCGGGTCTGCGAAAACGAGGACGTCGCCATATTCCGTTAACCGAATAGGGGCCATGGATCGCGTCTTGCCAAAAAAGGCATTCAACGACTCATACGTTTCAAGGAGTTGGCCTTTTATCGCATTCGCCGCTTTGACGATCTCGCCGGCATGTTCCAGCCACTGTATCGCGGAACGATTCAAGTCATTGTTAGAGAAAACGGCAATCCCCGTTTCAGGATTGAGAAGCCTTGGTTCAACGGGCTTTGAATCATCTTCACCCGCTTCCGTACCTGTAAACGCGTCCTGAATGGCAACGCGCGTGCAGGATTGGTATCCGTGCTTCACAAGCGCATCCAGAACGTGTTCTCCCCAATATTCCGGCATCCCCGCAGGATGCTTCATGACCGAATCCGGCAACATTCTCTGAAAGAGGATGTTACGAAGATTTGTTTCACTCGCTTTGTAGTCTTCTGCCTCATACGAGACCTGTTCAAGGTGCATAGAAACCTCCAGTGCATCGACGTTAGTGGATACTCGCCTTTCCGTCAACGGTCCCCTGTACCACGTTCCAGCAATCCGCTACACTACTGGCGCATATGCAAAAACGCATCGTGATCGTCGGTCAGGGTCCGGCCGGAAAATCCATCGCCCGCCTCCTTCAACATACGAAGTATGATATCTCCATCGAGTGCTGGGATATCGACATCAAAGCCTGTCCAACTCGTCGCCCGCTTGAAGAAATCATTCCAAAAGCCGATATTATCCTGCTCTGTATCCCATCTTGGGCTATTCGCGTAGCTGCAAAAGATCTGAGGCATCTCTTATCGCCGACCACGGGCATCGTATCTATCTCAAAAGGACTTGATCGAACTTCGGAATCGACGATCGATGAGCTTCTCGCGGAAGTCTTTCCGAAAGCCAAAAAAATCGCCCTCCTCTCAGGTCCGATGCTCGCTTCCGAGATCATGGACGATAAGCCAGGCGCTGCCGTGATCGCTTCCCCGAACAAAGCGTTCCGAGAAGAGGTTGCGAAGATTTTTGAAAAAACAAATCTTCACGTCATGACGAGTGGCGACGTTCGGGGCGTAGCGCTTTGCGGCATCTTGAAGAACATTTACTCCATCGGACTTGGCGCGGCGCAAGCCCTTCATCCAGGTGATAATTTCCGGGGCATGTTCGCATACGCCACGATAGACGAAATGATGCGAATTCTCGCTCACCTAAAGGCTAAGAAAGAGACGGTCTGTTCGTATGCAGGTATCGGAGACTTAATTGCAACGGGTTTTAGCAAGCACTCGAAGAACCATTCTTACGGCAATGCGCTTGTGCAAACCGGAAAACCGGATTTTGATTCAGAAGGATCAGTTTCCGTAAAACCCCTCGCAAAGAGACTCGGATCGTTCACCAAGGAAACCCCTGTCTTCAAAGTCATTTTAGACATCGTAAGTAAGAAAAAAGACGCTTCGGCTATTCTAAAGCTCTTCTCGTAAACGCCGTCTAGAAAAATATAAAAACAATCGGGGGTATTTCCTCCGATTGTTTTTATAACACCTGCACTATTCGACGATTTGGCCGCCAAAAGCATTAAGGACCTTGCTGACGATATCTACCGGTGCCTGCGTCAAATCCCTCTCTGTAGAATCTTCCGTTGATCCGCTCGCGCAAAATCCGTCGATCAATAATTCATTATCACGTAAAACAAGGCGAACAGCCTCCTCAACGAGATGCCTGGTCTTCATGTCTTCCAGGAGCTTTTCCCGATGGAACGCATACTGGAATCGAATGATGATCGTTTTTCCTTCCACACGTTCCGGCCGACAAATTTTTAAGATGAACGGAATGGAATGGTTATGCTGTTCCACCTCTCTCGTAATCACCGTCCAGTATTTTCGTACCTCGTGAATATCCAGAACTGAACCATCGTTTCGTCGGATCTCTGCAACCGTTTCGACGGCTGGAGCGGAAGGTATTTCAACACCCTGGTTCAGTGCCGCATCTTCCGATCCTAACGCGACCGCCGCAGATTCATCCGCCTTCACCTCTAAAACGATTTCTTCACTCACCGACTCATCCTTATTTGTTTTTGTCTGCTCTTTTTTTTCGTCATTTGCCGGTTGCGGAGGAGGTGATGGTGGAGGTGAAGGGATCGGAGGAGGTGAAGCAGCGGCTACGCCTCCAGCATGAGGAAGGATACCCATAGCGAGCGCATGAATGGCCAGTTCTAGGGAGAAAATCGGATCCGTCCCCTGCTTTACATCACGACGACGTTCAAGAAGCATCAATGCTGCATCAGAAAGCTCTCCAGCGCCATAGCGGCCAATCAGGCCAGCAATGGCGCGCTCGCCTTCATCCCCTTCTTCAAGCCGACGACGTTCAATGGAATCCGAGGAAGTCAGGAGAAGACGAATAACATGCAAGAGATCGGATAGAACGTGTATCGGAGCAATGCCATCTTCAACAATAGCTCTCATCACCTCTAGTGCCTTGGAAAAGCTCCGATCTGCACAATGCGTTAAGATGCCGACGGCAGCCGGAAGCCTGGAGGCTGGAAGGAGCAAGCTCGCAATATCATCCGTAATCGTGGAACCTCCGAGGGAAATGAGCTGATCCAGAAGGCTTTCCGCATCGCGTAGGCAGCCGTCACTAGATCGGACGATACGCGTGACAACGCTTTCATCGATAGCGACATTTTCAGATTTTGCGAGCGATCGGATACGATCCGCAAGTTCAGTTGGTTCGATACGTCGAAATTCAAAACGCTGACATCGAGATTTGATGGTTTCTGGAACCTTGTGCAGCTCCGTGGTCGCGAGAATGAAGAAGGCGTACGACGGCGGCTCCTCAAGCGTTTTTAACAACGCATTCCAGGCGCTGGGACTCAGCATGTGACATTCATCGATGATATACACTTTTCGCTTCCAGCGCGCAGGAGAAAAGCGCACGTGCTCGATAATCGACTCTCGAACGTGATCCACGCCTGTATGTGACGCCGCATCCATTTCGATCAAGTCAATGCAAGATCCGGCATCAACGTCTTTACTCGCTTCGCTATCTAGCGGCGGTTCGCCATTTGTCGTTGTTTCATTCAATAACGCTTTTGCAAAAATGCGGGCCGTCGTCGTTTTTCCGACGCCACGAGGTCCGGAGAAAAGAAAAGCATGCCCCAATACTCCGGATGCAACCTCTTTTCGAAGGGTTTCCGTAATATGGGACTGGCCAGTGACATCCGCAAAAAGTTTTGGTCGATAAGAGCGAGAGATCGGCATACGCATCGGAATATAGAGTATTCGTATGAAAAACAAAAGTGGGCAGGCCCTTCCCCACCCACTTTCGCTTCACCCTGTCAAAAAGATCTTATTGGCGCTTAATGACATTCTCAACCGCAGCCCATCGAGATGGAGCGGATTTCGGAACGAGGATGACAACGTCGTCACCAGGGTTTCCCTTAAAGAAGGTTACGGAAGCGGTCAGAATATTGTATTTCTTCCCGTCCGCGACCACCTTCCAGTCGCCCGTTTGCTCATCCTGCATGAGAATACCCATCACGCGCTTGCGCTCAATTGGACCGATCTGCTTAAACAGAAACGTGCCATTTGGGGCAATGGTGAGTTTTAAAATATCTCCCTCAACGAGCTTAGACTTGGAGGCGTAATTCGGAGGGACGAGATACTGTTTTCCATCCGAACCGATCATGTGCTGACCGTCGAAAACGCCTTCAAGAATCTTTCCTTCCTGCGCCGGACCGATAAGATCCCCTTGGTCCGTTTCTTTACGGATAATGAGATCTTCGATCTGCGCCGGATCGGCATCGCCCGCAAGTAAACGCTCTAAATTCGCGAGCTCCTCTTTGAGGTTCGTGATAAGTTTTCTTGCAACGGCGTATCGTGTTTCGCTCGCTGTAACAGGCGCGGATGCACCGCCCGGATCAGTGCTATCGCCTGCGTGATATTGATCGGCCGGGTTTATCTCCGGCATAGTGTTTTTTGTTTTGGATTTCATGACCCCACCCTTTCTAGGATCAATATGTCCACAATCAGAGTAACATCGACCAAAAGACCTGAGAAGTGGATAACTCACTTGACCTATTCCGAATCTAAACACCTCACAAAACAAGGCTTATTCCGCGTCCAAGAAAACATCTACCGCGGCAACGCGTTCACGAATCTCTGCTTCAACGAGCTCACGCTTACGACCGTACTTATATCGAGAAAGTTCTTTAATGAGCTCTGGAAGTTCTTTATCCCCGGCCGGAACCTGCAAGACCGGCTTGAAATTAAACGGCCGAGACGCCGCATTATCGATCAAGATTTTCGCATTGCAGCTAAACGCCTCTACGTTGATGAGGTCGTATCGGGAAAAAACCGGCGTGAATTCTTTTTCAATGAATTCCGCATCGTCAGGCCCGATGCGGAACGCGGCCATGGATCCGACGTTTCCGAAGATCGCATCCCGGATTTCCTGCATTTTTTCAAGTTGACCGATAAACTGATGCGCGACGATAAGATTCAATCCGTACTTACGAGCTTCGGAAAGGATTGAGCTGATCGAATCCGTTAAGAAATTCTGGAACTCATCAATATACAAATAGAAATCCTTTCGATCCGCCGACGCCATATCCGAGCGCTCAAGGGCGGCATTTAAAATCTTTCCAACCAAGACCATGCCGACCAGATAGGCATTTAGATCACCGATTTTTCCTTTTGCGAGATCCAATAAGAGGATCTTTTGCGAATCCATGGCCTCGCGGACATTAAAGGCCGATTTCTGCTGGCCGATAATCGGACGCATGAAATCGTTCGTAATGAATGGCGCGAGTTTTGATGCGATATACGGCACCATATTCGCAAGCGATGCTTCACCGCCAGCCTTCTGTGCTTCTTTGATCCAGAAATCTTTCACTTGCTGATTCTTACATTTTGAGAGCTTTAATCGGCGGAACTCCTCATCCGCTAACACGCGCGGGATATCTAGCAGCGTCGATCCTGATTCCGGATGATCCATGATCAACAACAGCGCATTACGCATGTAGTATTCGAACATTGGACCGCCCGTGGCTTTGAGGTCAAACAAACGATCAAAGATCTTTAACATCTCCGCCACAGCCAATTCCTTCTGCTGCGGATAAGCAGGATTGTATTCCAACATGTTCAATCCCATCGGTCGATCAACATCCGCCGGAGAGAAGTAGATCACATCATCCGCACGATCCCGAGGAACGAATTCCAGCATATCCCGAGCGAACTCGCCATGAGGATCCATGATACATACGCCACGTCCAGCTTCGATATCCTGTTTGGCCATGCCTTTCATGAGCTCGGTTTTACCAGAACCAGACTTTCCGATGATGTACATGTGCCGTCGACGATCCTGTTGCTTCATCCGAATCGCATAACGATGCCCACGATACTCGGAAAAACCAAGTTCCAACCCTTCTTCAGGAATATTCGATGGTGGAAGCGCCTTACGGGATGTAAGCCAATCAATCTTCGGCGTTTCCGTGGTTGAAAGCGGGAAATGGTAAATCGAAGCCGCTTCTTCGGCGTTTAAAACGATACGATACGGTTCAGAAAATGCACGGTGGATAAAATCCTCGATCAACACGCTTCGTCGGCGCGGCATAGCCTTTACGAAAGAGTTGCCGTACTCATAAATATTATATTGTCCGAAAGACTGCAAGATATTATTCAAAACGAGTTGCGAACGTTGCGGAGACGCCGTGCATACCGCAACGCGAATATTTACGTCCAAACCAGCCTTTGACGCCTTTTCTTCCAATCCCTTCACCATTTCTTCTTCCAATGGAGAGAGTCGATATGCTTCTTTTTGCGCATCCGGTTTTGACCCGAACGCTACGTTCTTTATTTCCTTTCCAACCATTTTAAACGCCCCGCCGCTCCCGCCTCCACTTACATCAGAAAGCTTCTTCCCCTGCTGCATCGCTCGTGCAATGCGCAGACCTTCATCACGCCATTTTGCAGGAGCTGATCGCAAGACGACCTGAATCGCCGCTCCTTCGGTATCGCTCAACTTCGCCAACGTATTCGTAAGCGAATTCAAAGGATCAGATTCCAATTTTGCATATGTCTTAATCGGAAAACAAGATGATCGACGAAAATTCACGTAGCTTCCCATGATAATACCCGTTGGGGTAAAGATATTGTAATCCGGAACTTCTTCAATAGAAGCATCGGGATACTGCGCATGAATCTGCTCTTCAAGGAAGTGCCGATATCGCTGAGGGACAGCAACGTAAAAACGGATTTTTTGGTGCTCGAATACGGTTTCAAATGAAAAATGATCCGACCGCCCATACAGCCATGACATAAACCCACGCTCCGCCTTCAACGATCCGATCGTAGAAAAGATCGTTTCCATTACGGAAATCATTTCATGGATCTTCTGCGTTCCAGTATCATTGCTCGATTCACCTCCCTTTAAATCCTTCGGAACGGAGACCCGCAAAATATCCATCCCTAGAGACGAGGCGGCCGTTCGATACTTTCGGGCGTACCAACGAATCACGCTTACAATAGATACGAACAAAAAAACGATCGCGAGAACAACGTACACGACGATAGCGATTGGATGTAATAAAATATCCGCCGGAGATGAGACGCTCACGTTCATCGCTTGCGAAATAGCATCTTCTCCGCCCGGGAGAACGCCAACTTGAAAAAGTGGGATCATACGGAATGCGTCATGTCATTCTTACGAGCTTCGATCAATTGTACGATACGATCTGCCTTGATCTTCGCCTCCTGCTCCAAAAAATACTTATTAACGCCCGGAATCGTCTTGAGCCAACTCGTGATCAACGAAATCAATCGACGAAAACGAACGTGAAATGTACGGACCATGTCTGAGACTTCCTGTGCAACCGCTTCTCCTTTTTTCTTAAATTCATCCTTCGCCTCTTGAGGCATGGCTGCATAAAAAGGACCGATACCATCTTCAAGAATTTTTTCGACCTCGATCACAACCGGATCTTTCGGTGAAATAGCAACACGCGGCTGAGCAACGACTTCATCATCGCCATCCTTTGCTATTCGTACTGGTGAAGATCCTGCCTGCTCTGCGTGCAGAACATCATCCAAACGCTCCGCAGATCGTTCGTATGCTTGCTGATCTGCTTCAATGTCGCTCAAGTCTTCTCCAGGAATCATTTCTGGAGAAATCTTTGGCATTTCTGGCGTCGGAAGACCATTCGTCATACTCGCATCTTACCACGAGCGTAAAACAGGGAGAAGTGAACGACGACGCTATCCGAAGATGCTTAACCCGACAAATGAGAGGCCTGCAATAGACATTAAAATAAAAATCGTCCATCCGAGAATATTCGACCATCGCCCATTCGCATATGAACCCATAACCTCCTTACTGCTCGCTACTCGAACAATAAAATACAGCAATGGCGCCGCAATAAGACCGTTCAGGATCGCCGAATAGTACAACATCTTAAACGGCGGAATACCAATAAGATTCACCGAAAGACCGAAAACCGTCGCCGCCGCGATGACGGCATAAAATGCCGGTGCCTCTCTCACTTTTTTCGATAAGCCTTCATTCCATCCAAAAGCTTCCGCAATAGCATATGATGCAGATCCGGCTAGAATCGGCACCGCCAATAAGCCCACGGAAATAATACCAAGGGTAAAAAGAAGGTACGTGAATTGACCAGCAAGCGGACGCAGGGCTTCAGCCGCATCCGTCGCCGTCTGAATCTCAAAAATGCCATTCGCATGCAACGTCGATGCCGCCGTCACGATAATGAAGAACATGGCGATATTGGAAAAAATCATTCCAATAAACGTATCCTGTCGCATATCTGACACATCGCCTTTAGTTACGAAGGGTCTTCGCAAGCTACCAAAACCAAGGATTTTTTTTCGAACAATTTCTTCTTCCACCTCTTCATCCGCCTGCCAAAAGAAAAGGTACGGGGAAATCGTCGTCCCAAGAACAGCGACGATATTCATCATGTACGGGAGCGTGAACGAAAAATGCGGTATCAATGTGGCCAGCACAATACGATCCCAAGGCTGTTTGATGATGAAAGCCGTGATGATATACGCCACGAGGGAAAAACTCAGCCACTTCAAAATTCGCGCATACGTCGAATATGAGAGGAAAAGTTCAAGCCCCAAAATCAAAAACACGAACCCGAATAGCCATACGTACAAGGGCAAACCGAAAAGCATTTGCGCCGCTGCGGCCATAGCTCCGATATCTGCCCCGATATTGATGGAATTCGCAAAAAATAAAAGGGAAACAATCGTCCACAGCACCCACTTTGAATATCGTTCCCGAAGCACACCTGCCAACCCTTTTCCTGCAACCATACCGATACGACCGCACATCTCCTGCACCGCGATCATGAACGGCATTGAAAAAAACGCGAGCCACAATTGACTATACCCGAATTGCGCGCCTGTTTGCGAATATGTTCCTATGCCAGACGGATCGTCATCCGCCGCACCTGTGACGAATCCCGGACCGATGCGCTGAAGAAGCGTCTTTTTTTCTTTTTTCGAGGAACTCATAGGCGTTCAATCGTATACCCGTCTTTCGTATCTTGAACAACCCAACCTAATGCCGCCATTTCATCACGTACGCGATCCGATTCCACCCAGTCCTTGGCTTGTCGCGCCTTCAGACGACGCTCTGCTAATGCCTGCACATCTGCAGGGACGAGAAGAGGTCTTGAAATAACATCGGCAAGACCTAGTCCGAGTACACGATCGATAAAGATCATGGAAGCCGCCTTTGCCCCATCATCATAGGAGGACTCTGCAATTTCCCACATCACAGCGAGCGCACTCGGCGTATTTAAATCATCCAAAAGCGCGTTCCGGAACTTCTCTTCTAAAAGCGCAATGCCATTCGTCGGTTTCGCCCATGTTCGAACGATACGTTCCAAGCGAATAAACGCACTCTGCGCGCCCTTAACAGCCTCCCACGTAAAATTCTGCTTGCTTCGATAATGCGCCCCCAAAAAGAACAACCTCAACGCCCGAGCGTCGATGCCGCCACCCCGAAGATCATCGAGATTGAACACGTTTCCGATCGACTTGCTCATCTTTTGACCTTCAACGGTCAAGAACTCAACATGCGCCCAATGCTGGACGTATGGCACGCCATACGCGCATTCGCTCTGCGCGATTTCATTTTCATGATGCACCGGAATATGATCCACGCCTCCGCAATGGATATCAAAAGGCTGTCCAAGCTCCTTACGACTCATGGCGCTGCATTCGATATGCCACCCAGGAAATCCCTTTCCCCATGGGCTATCCCATTCCATCTGCCTCTGCTGATCCGCTGGCGAAAACTTCCAGAGCGCAAAATCGGTTGCATTTCTCTTTTCCTGATTTATCTCTACGCGCGCCCCGCCTTGCTTATCCTCCAAGCGCTGACCACTTAGTCGACCATAAGAAGACATCTTCGACGTATCGAAATAGATCCCGTCACTCGTACGATAGGTATACCCTTTTTCTTCCAAAGCTTTTACGAGCTCAATTTGTTCCGCGATATGTTCCGTCGCTCTAGGCATCGCGCTCGGTTCAAGGACGTTGAGCATGGCGATATCAGCTCGAAAAAGCTTCTCGTACTCCCGGGCGATATGCCATGCATCTTTCCCCTGTTCCCGTGAACTCTTTTCGATCTTATCTTCACCCTCATCTTCGTCCCCGACCAAGTGACCAACATCCGTGATATTCATCACGTGTTTCACCTCATAACCCTCCACGGATTCTAAAACGCGCCTCAAGATATCTTCCATCACGTATGCCCGGAGATTACCGATATGCGCCCGTTGGTATACCGTCGGTCCACAGCAGTACATCCCGATTTTTCCAGGAACAATTGGCTTAATCGGCTGCACGGAACGAGAGGCGGTATTATAGAGGGAAAGCATAGTCGGCATCAGCATCGATGTTAAGGAAAGAGTAGCAAAGTTGGAAGAAAAAGCGAAGATTCTAAAAAAATCACACAGCACGCCTATCCCTCAAGCATGCGATGATAATCAACGATATTACTTATCCGGCCAAAGGCCATAATTGCTCGCTTTTCTTGCGCCGTGATCATCACCTTTCTTTTGTACAATGTATCATGATGCAGCATGCTCCATTGATCAATCGCCGGGGTCTTCATCTGGATCTCGATATAAAAATCTCCTAGTGAAAAATAATAATGAATTGCATGATGGTATAAAGAATACCTTCCCAACACCTTCTTTATTTCTAAATCGGTATATGCGAACGTATTCAACCGAAAATCAATCCGACCTCGGAAAACATCCTCCATCCGCCGAATCGCATCAGGAAAAAATAGAGCTTTTTTTGGTACGATCCTCATGCCAACGATATCCATCATGGATCGTCGATCACGATACTTTCTTGAAGCTTCTAAAAAACTCCCGTAATCCTTCACTCGAAACGCATGCTTATAACTCTTAATGGGAAATGCTTTTCGGACTTCCTCTCGGAGTCGCATGATATCTCCTCGATGCGTTTTTACAAAGGTCTTCATGCGGTCTTTTGTGAAGCTGGATAGCATAGTCGTATGCGAAGATACGCGCGTCGGAACGCACTGAAGCCGCAATTCCTTCGCTCCATGCCGAGGTCGCCTTTGAAAAAAGAACGGATATTTCTTCTTCAATTCCCTTCGCAAGAGAACGAGATTCCTTTTTACCTTCGGTATTTTTTCGTACGCATGAAGCGTATCGGAGATAACGCGCATATCCGACCCTTGAGCGATCGCGCTTATTGACGAAAGGGATCGAAGAAGCGTTTTCATGACCATTTGTGCATACGCCAATCAAGGCGATCGAATATGGCTTGCGCTTCATCACGCAATACGCCAGGAATGATCTCTGGCGGAGATGCATATGTTCGAGAAGTGAACTCTGCTGGCAATGGGCTATTTTTCAAAATATCCCACTTGGAAAATCCTCCCAAATGAGGGGACGGCACACCGAAGACAACCCTTCCTATTCCATAATCCCTAATCACAAAAGAACACATCGCACACGGTTCAAAATTCGTATATAGTGAGCATTGAGAAAAATCGATCTCCGGATCGTTTTCAAGCGCCTTTTTAATCACGTTTATTTCCGCGTGGCCCGTGATATCTTTTAAACCCGTATTTACAGCCTCAGCGACGACGTCTCCTCCTCGCGTAAGAAGTGCCCCGAATGGTAAGTCACCGATTCGCAAGCTCTCCTGAGCAAGTTCAATGCACCTATACATGAGAAACTCGTCTGCATTCATTAGCAATGATATAACATTAAATCACCCCCTCGGTCAAGAAAATGCCTACCAGAAAACAACCCGAATAAGACACGTATAAAACAAAAAATGGAAGATGAAATAAAAATAAAAAGAGCCCCCAGGAGGGGCTCTTTTTATATCTAAGCGATTTATTTCAACTTCGCTTCAATAGCTTCGAGACGCTTGAGAAGATCGCCGTTCTGCGCTTTTAACGCTTCGATCTCCTTCTGCTGATCCTGGATGGCACTCGTGAGTACCGCTGTCATGTTCTGATAATTCAAGCCAAGACCCGTACCCCCTTCGCTAATCGCCTTACCGCTCACCAACTCAGGAATCACCTTCTGAACATCTTGAGCGATAAAGCCGATAAGCTCCTTATTTTCCTTATCATCCTTGCGAGTATAGGTCACCGGCTTCAACTTCATCACATCGTCAATTCCGTAGCTCAAGACCTTGATATCTTCCTTCAAGTCACGATCGGAATATTGAACCCAAGCTCCGGCAGCAGTCATGTATGCGCTTGCAGAAGGTCCGCCGCACCATCGATTAAGGTAGAAGTTTCCGTCTGTCCATGCGGTTGCCGCATAACCACAGTTAGCATCATTTTGCTGCAACCAGGTTTGGGTATACACCTCAGAGCCACTATAAAGTGACAAGGCGGTCGCTGGATTTGAAGTTCCAATACCGATTCTTCCGGAGAATCCGTAAAGCGTACCACCATTCGATCCTAAACGAACCGCGCCTCGAGTACTATCCTGCGCGCCATAGATACCCACCATATTCGCCTGGTTGACATCATATAAACAAGCATCATCGCCTCCGCAGAAATATGCTCCGCCGTTTACCGCGCCTCGAATCAATCCGGCGTTATACAATTCCCCACCGCCGCCGTAAAAACTGTAACTATTTCCATAAGAATAGATACCCGCATAGTTACTACTCGCCTGAACACCGTACGTGCCTCCACTTCCATAGACGCCACGCCCACCGGCGCTATAACCATACACACCAAAACCATCAGATGAACCGTATACTCCATACATAGTACCTACACCCTCGACTCCCATGCCACCGCCGTTCGTATTCACGCCGCGCACTCCAGGACCGGAGCCGGAAGTATTGTCACCATACACGCCCGCGTACGAATAATGAGCTGAAGTTCCTCGTACGCCATTTCCTGCAGGATTATTTCCCCAGACACCGTAAGCACCGGCGGCATTTGCATATCCGTATACACCCGAACCATTCGGAGCAACCGTATCCCCTCTCACGCCGTTGGAGTTCGCTGCACTCGCACCTGTCGCTTGACCATAAACGCCATTACCTCCCGAACTCTGGTTTTCTCCATGAACACCATCCCCAGAGCTCTGAGCAATGCCGTACACACCCCAACCAGAAGCGGCGATACCTCGAACACCAGTTCCGCCTGGTGTATATCCATATACTGCATCTCCGCCAGTCGATCGAACGTCAAGTCGGCCATTCGTTGGATTTGATGTTCCGATACCCACTGTACCTGCGATAATCGCACCAGCCTGCCCGGTTGGCTGCGGAGGCGTAGCGCCACCGTACCCAATGGTTAAACCACCATCCGATCCAAGTAATCCGGTACTGGTCCACACGTTTTTTGCATTATATGAACGAATCCAAGACGGATCACTCATATACCAACCACCAGCATACGTTTCATTGTACCAACCCGTTGCGCCACGCGTACGTACCCAGTTCGCAATAACATCACCGTTTACATCAACTTTATAAGCTGGAGCCGTTGTTCCAATACCGACATTTCCGGCCGAATTAGCCAAGATAAATTCTTTCCAACCGCTTGACCAAGCAGATTCCTTGCTTTGATAGAAAAGCTTCGCCTGGTTATTCGTCATCGTTCCGACGATAGCGCTAGGATAGTTCGAATCCGAGCTTGGCATCGCAAGAACCCTATGCCAAGAATCCGCTGTTGGCGCATCCGTCGCTGAAAGAATGTCGTATACCTTAAACGTGTTGGCAAACCCAGAAAAGGTTCCGACGCTACTAAATCTATTAGCAGCGATACCACCTGCAACAGTTGCCACTCCGCTTATCGAGACATTGCCAGCCGTATCGAGCGCCATCGAAGTCGCTCCTCCTGCTCGATCAAAGCTGTACGCTCCTGCACCGCTATTAAAAACCATGGTATTACCCTTAACGCCCAATCCGTATGAGGCTGGACCCGTTCCTCCGTCATATAACATGATCTGGTATTCAGGATACGTATCAAGAAAACCGGTTGCGACGTTATTCGAAATGGTGAATCGTCCATTTGGACCCGTTGTCCCCAATCCAACGTTCGTACCGCTCTGATACAACGTCGAGTTTCCAAGCGTCGTTCCCGCTGAAAACAACGGAAGATAATTGGCCGTTCCAGATCCACCCATCGTTCCACCGGCTGGCCAGGCGGTCTTACAATCCGTCGCCGGAGTCGCTCCGTTGTTTAGACAGAGTTCATATGTATTAACACGACCCCTGTTCGCAGTTGCACTGTATCCCTTGGCGTAAATATCTCCATACACCATGGCATTCGTTCCGGTTGAACCGGTTTCCCAGTTGCCGATATTTAATACACTTCCATAGCTCGCAAGAGGCACCTGAATCGCTTTGCCAGTCGAAATATAAAAATCTCCATTCAATCTTATCGTACCAGTCTGTGCGGACGACGGCGTAAGCCAAATCGGTCCCGGAGGATTCCCTGTTGTCGGAGCTCCTGTAGGCGCGGTATAAGCAGCCCATGCAGCGATCGGCAATGCAATAACAGCGATTGCCGCGAAGATAGAAAATTTGCGCGTATTCATAGTTTGAAACAATTATAACACACTCATGTAAAAAACGCGTCAAATAAATCATCCACAAGGAGATAAAATTAATAGCGGTGAGGAGCTTTGGCTTTTCTAGCCTAGCTCCTCACCGCCTGATTGTTCAACCACGGGTTACTCCTTTAGGACACTCGCACCCTACTGACACATCGCTTCGTATACGCCGGCAACATCGTTACAAGCATCATCCTTTCCATCTGCACCCGCAATGACGTTACCATTCACATCTCCGAAGAGACTACGAACGCGCATTGCATGGCCGAGTATGGATGCGCCGATCTGCTGAACTCCGCCAGAGTAGACGCTTACGAATCCACCCTTCCACGGACATGCGTCATCCTGCTGTACAAGATGACTCTCGCCTAGAAGCGCCGCGCCTATTCGAGGAGTCCATACGGCCGAAAGAGCCGTGCCAGCACTTTCATACACTGATCCTTCCTGTGTTTGCCAATTCACAAGATTTGAACTCAAAATGGTCACGGCCTTGAAGGTATTGTCTGCAACAAGTACGCTTCCACCGATGTAAATTTCACTCCCATTTCCGTGAACGGAATTAAAAGTGGTAATTCCACTCGGCGTCGTTAACGTAGACCACGTCGAGCCATTGTAGTGGAGCGCAACGGCATCGTTGCCATATTGCCCCACGGCATATGCGTCACAGTCCGAATGAACCCATACTCCCTGTAGTCGCAGACCGGTGGTCATGGGGAGCGTTTGACGCGCCCAAGATCCGCCCTGCTTCTTTAGGAAAATTTGAGAAGCATCATTCCGTGTCGCTTCATGAAGAGCCGTCACGAGCATAACCGTCGTTTGACCCGCTGAAGAGATCCCAATGACATTTACATCGATTACGCCTGCATCTGAACAGTCTGCCGTTACACAGAACGGAACAGACTGAGTTGACCACGTCCCATTCTTTTTACAGATAAGTCGCGCAGTCACTTGACCGTTCAGACTATTGGGAGCATGTCCACCAACGCAGAGGTCGCCTTCAATGTCACGGAAGAGCTTGGGCCCGAAATCGCTCGGCAAATCGCTCATCAGACTCCAGTTTGCACCAGAGGACTGAAAAGCGTATGTCGCGCTAATCGTACTAGCAACAGCGTACTTTACGCCATCCTTTTTCCAGACGTCCTCCATGAATCTCAGATCATTGCCCCGAGCGGTGTTCATCGTGTCGAACGCAGTATTGCGTACGAATTCACCGGTACACGCAAACGGTTTTGCCGTCTCCGTGGTCGGGGTGAGTCCAGGCGTACATGCCACGGCAGTCGTTCCGCCAGTTGCGGCACCACCGGTTCCGGTGTTTCCACCAGTTCCCGTAGCTCCGCCGGTCGTTGAACTCTTCCCACCAGTTGCGCTCGCGCCACCGGTTGAAGAAGAGGCTCCGCCAGTTGCGGCACCACCGGTTCCGGTGTTTCCACCAGTTCCAGGTGCAACACATGCATTATTCTGACATACGCCAGAACAGCACATGATATTCTGCCAGCAACTAAGACCAAGTGGCTGACACGTGAGTGCACCGCCACCAGTTCCCGTTACACTTGATCCGCCAGTTGGGGCACCACCGGTTCCGGTGTTTCCACCAGTTCCCGTAGCTCCGCCGGTCGTTGAACTCTTCCCACCAGTTGCGCTCGCGCCACCGGTTGAAGAAGAAGCTCCGCCCACAGGGGCAGATCCGCCAACGTCAGCGTTGCCGCCAACAGAAGAAGATCCACTCGCTGAGCTCGTTCCGCCGACGTCCGTGTTTCCACTTCCGCCAACGGTGATACTGGTATTGCCACCAGTCGCATTTGAGGACCCTCCGGTCTTTGAACCGGAAGACGTCGACGTTCCGCCTGCAGCGATGCCAGCGGCACCGGCAACAGGTTCGTTTCCAATCGATCCGTGATGGATCGCGGTAGGCTCTTGGGGATCGTCCGGCGAACACGCCGGAAGCCCAAGGAGAACCGCGAAGAGCAGACTCTTGATCGTCCGTTTTGTGCTCGTCATGACTTCCTCCTAGGATATTTCTATTGCGCGACCGAAATGGCCGCACATAATTTTCTTGTTGTAACCCGAGTTGTCCAAGGTACAGTTTGAGGTACGCGAATAAGGCAACACCATTGCCGCCTCTTTGCCCGCTCGAAATGGACGATTGTCATCCACCCCCTTCGTCGGAAAAAACCGACGTTGATGGATAAGTACTATCATGACACAGATGCAAGAAAATGTCAAGCCTGGCCGTCTTTTGCAAAATAAGCCAATTTTAGCCAAAAATCAATATCTATGCACAGATACCTCTTATTAAAAAGCGCAGGAAATAAAATCAACGGTGGAATGATATAGCGCATATGCACCAATCACCCCACCGTTTTTGCTGCTCAATCACGGATTAACCTCGCATCTTACGTAGCGGAAGTACAAATCGAATTTACGCAAGTCAGCCCTGTACAGCATGCATTCGAAAGCGACCCGGCACAAGACTGGCCACCTGGTATACACGTGATCGCCATACCACCAGTTCCCGTTGCACCGCCAACCGAAGAAGCTCCGCCAGTTGCGACCGATGCCTCCGAAACGCAAAGGCGATTTTGACAGACTAGGCCAGCGCAACACACATCACGACCCGTACACGAGGCGCCCAAGATACGACAACCGTCGTATCTCGAACAAAAACCAAGAGTACAGGATCCTTCACAACACTCTTCCGTGAAGAGGCAGTTACTATCGTATTCGTAGCACTTGCCAGAATTGCCAATCCCAGCTGGATCAGGCCTACAAGAACCATTCGTTCCATTCTCCATATTGCAATAGCCCGAACAACACTGAGCGCTTTCCGTGCAAACCAGATTATCAACGACACAGCCACTCCTTCCGCCAGTTTGCACTGCACCACCTGCAGAGTTCGTACCACCCGATGCATTTCCACCAAGTCCTTCAGCCGCAGGATCATTTCCTGTGGATCCGTGACCGCTAGGATCATTGGTTTCATCTGGAGAGCATGATGGTGAAAGTCCCAAAAGGACCAAAAACGTAATCTGGTTACAGAGATACTTCTTCATGATACGTGCCTCCTTGCTAGGTTCTAAACCCGTAATTTATCAAAGGTGCGATACTCATCCACCCCCTTCGTCGGAAAAACCCGACGTTGATGGACGTATTTTCATGATGACATACATACCCCAAAAGTCAACTTCTTTACACAAAACAAAAAGACTAGGCATCGGAGTACCGACTTCCCAGTCTTTCGCGTCGAGAATCGACGAATAGATCACGCTCACAAGAGTTTATGGGGCACAAGTATCATTCACGCAACGCCCGCTGCAACACGCGTATAGACTGCATTGCTTATAGCCATTCGGCATACATGCAGGAAGTCCCGTGGTGCCGCCAGTTGACACAGTCCCACCGGAGGCATTCGTGCCGCCAGCTGAAGTCGTTCCGCCGCTCGTTGATGAGCCGGCGAATCCCGTACCACCGGCTGCACTTGTCGTACCAGCCGTCGTGCTCATTCCGCCGCTACTTGTACCCGCCGTACCCGTACCACCAGTACCGCTATTGGATTCGCATATGTGGTTGACGCAAGAGTTGCCACTGCAACAATTTCCAGTTTCATTACAAAACTGACCACGATAGGCACAAATACCGCCTGGGTTAGTCGTCGTTCCACCCGTAGAGGGAGATCCGGCAATCGAACTCGATCCGCCGGTGATTGGAAGCAAAGGAAGTCCTCCGGTACCCGTGCCTCCACTCGCAAAAGAAGAGCCACCAAGACTACTCGATCCGCCAGTTACTGCTCCGGATCCGCCGCTGCTTCCGCCGATCCCGAGCGTGCCACCAACAGTCGAAGTATTTCCAGCATTCGTCATCGTTCCTCCGGTACCGGACGAATTCGTTGAACTCGATCCGCCAATAGCACTCTTGCCGCCAGCGGAACTCTTTCCACCGGTGCCTGAGGGCGAATCCTGGCCACCATCTCCGCCTGAATCATTCCCATGCGAAACATCGCTGCCAGAACAGCCGATGGCGATGACGAACGTCACGAGAGAAAAACACGAAAACCGTAGAACGTTATTCATGGACATGCCTCATTTCAATGAGTATATCTACTCGTCGAGTTGTAATGTGCGTAACCAATTTATCTCCATCGACAAAGCCGTATTGCTCGCGATTTCAATAAACAGATCGAGAGTTTGCCATAAATTCAACAAAATGTCAAACCATCTATACGTTTAAAATGGCGATCTATTAAAAATCACCGCATGTCCTGCGGTGATTTTTTTCAATGACAGTAAAATCCTAGTTTGCCTCAGTTGGCGGTGGCGTAGCCGTATTAGAGCCAGATGTAGCCGATGGCTTCGTTTCCGTTGGTGATTTCGTCGAATCTACAACAGGCATCGGTGGCGCTTCCCCTGTTTTCATGTCCGAAATGATCGGCTTCTTATAAACCACGATCGTCTTTGCCTCAACGGATGCCTTTAAACGGAGATCAGATCCGTCACCTTCGATCATCACCGTGTCTCCAACCGCGATATCCGAAATCTTTATTTCCGTATCCTCATACATCGCTGGAGGCGTGATCGTCCCTGGATCGGCATTCTTGATTTTTGCCTCGAACTCCTTCATGGCCTTGGCGAACTTCTCTTGATCCATCGGGGCGCGAAGGGAAACCTTTCCTCCCTTTGCGAGTGCGATGACGCGTTTGGTGCCGATTCCATCAACTTTTTCATGAACAAAGATCTTCGTATCGATGACGACAGCGCCGTTCTTTACCTCGAGGACAGGTCCGGTCAATACGGTGACAGGATCTGAGACCCCTGGAAAACCGAAACTCGCAGCTTGATCGCGTGCCGCCTTATAGCCATCGGCAAAAGACGAACTACCGCTCACAAGCGAGCGCTTTGATCCCGGCGTCATGCTCGAAACGATCACGAGGATGAGCGCAATGATAAAAAGACTCAGCGCGAGGATGACGAGAATTTTCCTCGATGAGTTTGATTGCGTTTGAGACATAAGCATATGACGAAGAGTATAGCATATGCAGAAAATAGAATATACAATCCGCTCTGTAGATATCAACGGGGAGCCGTGAATAAAACATCACGAACCGACCGAGATAGACCCTGTACCCTATTTACCCAATGCTCGACGCTTGCTTTGGAGCAATTGCCATGAATACGATCGGGAGAATCAGCCAAGCTGAACGCCCCCAATAGGAAAGGAAAATTTCACGCGTAATCGGCGTAAGATGCGAAGAAAGATCCGTTGGCAAAAAGGACAAGCCGATAGAAATGAACAAACCAACTTGTAAGATGCTGAATGCCAACGTTTGCCACCAAGATCCTGGAGCGGAGTTGGAGCCAATCGTTCGGATAAGCGCAGAACGTGAGATTAAAAAGAAGAGAACTAAAAATGCTCCGAGGAAAAATCCAATCTTGATTGCATAATTCCCATTCAAACTAATCTGAAAAGCATTGATATCTCGCAAGATCGGCGCATTCCCTACAACGGCAAGTGCCATGTAAACCGAAATCAAAATCACGATCACGCGATCACGCCCCATTGAAAGTCCGTAGAGAAGCGCGCCAACAGCAAAGAGAATCGCGATAAAAAGATCCCACGTTGGAACAGACCAATTGATCTGATTAAGGAAGTTCATACGGGGAATAGTATAGCAGGAAATCAGTATTGGTATCAGTAGGGGCGGGGTTTTCCCGCCCTGAGTTCGCCTATAATCCCAATCCTTTCAATTCCTCCAATGCCTTCTTCTGATCTTTGGATGGTCGAACCGGAACATCCGGATAGACCGTGACGTGATGATCTCCTCGGCCATGACCATGGAGGAACGGGAATCCTTTTCCTTTCATCTTGAGAACCGTCCCGCTCTGGGTTCCGCTCGGGATGACGAGGTCTGCAGAACCTCCGACCACATCAATCGTTGCACTTCCACCGAGCGCGCAGGTTGAATACGGGATAAAGACCTCGCTCATCACATCATTTCCTTCTCGAACAAAGCGAGAATCTTTCGACACGCGAATATGCACATACAAATCTCCAGCAGGCGTACCATGCGATCCCGCTTCACCGGAGCCGGAGATCTTCAATGTCTCGCCATCGGAAATACCTGCGGGAATCGAAAAAGAAATCGTCTTTTCTTCGACCTTCTTCCCTTCGCCGCCACAGGCCTTGCACGCTTTTTCCGGCATCTTCCCCTGTCCATGACAAGCGGAGCAGGTCGCGGCCGTTTGAAACGCTCCGAATGGCGTTTGTTGAACGCGCATCACGCGACCTTGCCCATGACAGGTAGAACAGGTGGCAATCTTCGATCCTGGCTCGGCTCCACTTCCACTACACGCAGCGCATGCCACATGCATTCGCAGCGAAACCTGCTTTGTTACACCCGTAAACGATTCCAAAAACGAAAGCGTCACCGCGATTTCCTTATCCGCGCCTCGTGATGATCGAGATCCGGAAGATCGTCCCCCGCCGAATCCGAACATATTTCCCAACACATCACCAAGATCACCCAAATCATCAAAATTAATATTCATCCCATTCATGTCAAACCCGCCAAAACCTCCTGGGCCACCAGATCCAGCCCCACCCTGGAACGCTGCGTGTCCGAATTGATCGTATGTCGATCGCTTTTTCGCATCACCGAGAACTTGATACGCCTCATTCACTTCTTTAAACGCCGCAGCGTCTCCGCCCTTATCTGGATGGAGTTCGTGCGCCTTTTTGCGAAAGGCTTTTTTGATCTCGTCTTGATTCGCCCCCTTTGGGACACCAAGAATATCGTAGTAGTCTCGAGCCATGATAGAAAAAAATTAACGAGAGAATGCTGATGTCGACGTAAGCGATCCTTTTTGAAGATCAAGCGTCATTGATTCACCGTACAGCGATAATGGGATGAGAAGCTTGTCCGTATCGATATCAATCGCCTCAACCGCGAGCGCTTCGATGCGGCTCTGGCTCTTTGTAACCATATCGGCATACGCTTTCACCCTTTCTGTTGTCACGACATCCGTAGTCTGTCCGCCTTGATTACGTACCGCGATTTCTTGAGGAATTAATCCCATGCCTCCACGTTCACCCCTCAATAAAAGCGTAACCACGCCACCGAATCCGCTTGCGCGCATCTCAACGAACGTATCGCCTTTATCGATTTCAATGAGAAGTTTCGGTTGGAGATCGCCCGTGGAAAGATCAAGTACATGACGTTCGATTGACGTGAAGTTGTATAGCGTCCACGTTGTAGAGATCATTGCATGCCGCTCATCGACAAACCGCTCAATGCCAGTGAATCCCGTCATTCGAGAACCCCAGAGGAGCAAACGAGGCGGACGCGTCTTTTCGACAAGATATAGGGCGCATAACGCATGGCTCTGAACGCCACAATCGATCTTTTCCGCTTTTCCACTCAACGAAGGTGATGCGAACACAAGCTCCTGACCTGAATTTTGCGGAACAGGGAAACGTCCGCCCTCCATCAACGTTCCACCGATGAATGCCGCGAGAAGCTTTTGCTCAATTTCAGCCCGATCCCCTTTTTCCGGATTTGGAAAGTCCAACACCTTGCTATACGTCTTCGTATCTTCTTCGATCTTCGTTTCCGGTCCGTTCATTGACGATTCATTGCCGCGCAACGCTACAAACCAGTACCCGATTCCAACAATCACCGCAACGATGAGTACGATCATCGTCACGACATCGGAAGAAACAGAAAAACGCTTCATAGGCTACACCGTTTATGCAAACATTAATTCATGCCTGCACGTCCCAAGTACCATGGATCTTCAATCATTTGCTTGAACATCACGGCAGCCGGACGACATGATCGTTCTGCGATCGGGATAAGATAATCTTTCGTTTGGCGCCACCAGCGTGGAAAACGATCCGCGATACTCGGAGGACACTCGTGCCATGAACGAAGATTGTCCAATGCATCTGCGCATTTGATGCGACGCAAGGCATCCGTACCGCGCGTGATGCGTTGGAGATAGACCTCATGCGTCTCGCTTCCCTTCCACATCGTCATGCCGTCAACGAGCTTCGTGACCACGTCGCCGAATGCATCCTTCACTTCCCGCGTGGTCGCATGCGTATCTTCGATCACGTCGTGAAGAATAGCCGCAGAAACGATCGATGCATCGCGCTCACCCCATTCGCTTAAAAGAATATTCGCGATACGAACCGGATGAATGATGAATAGCGAACCATCTGCACGAACCTGGTCTTTATGTTTTTCTTCCGCAAACGTAAGAGCCTTCAACGCAAGAACAGACCCTTCTTCACCCAACTTCGTAACGTTCTTGCGGAAACGAGCCATGTGCCATACAAGATCTCCATGACGCTCAATCCCATAGGGATAAAACGCTTCGCTCGGAAGCGCTGATGCCCGAGGCTTGGAAGCCTTCTTGACCGCCGGCTTCTTTACGACCGAAGCCTTGACCGCCTTTGGAGCGCGCGAAGACCGCGAGCTTTGGACCGGAGCTTTTGTCGTAGACTGGCGCTTTTTGGCGGGTGTTGTTTTACGTACGGGCATAGAGATATGGACGATCCGTGGAGCGCAAGTATACACCTAAGCGCTCCACGGATGGCATGGATAAACTATTTTGTCGAGCCTTCCGGATTCTCCGGTGCCGGGGGTTCCTGAGCTTCCGTTGCACCACCTTCCGGCGGCGTCTGCTGCTGTTCTTGCTGATACATAGCGGCTCCGACTTTCTGCGCAGCCGTTGCCAACACATCCGCCGTGCTCTTGATCGTTTCCAAATTATCCGTTTTCAAGGCCTCCTTCAAAGCCGTCAATTTTTCTTCCACGTCTTTCTTGTCTTCCGCGGAAACCTTGTCTCCGGCGTCCTTCAGCATCTTTTCCGTGGTGTAGACCATAGTTTCACCCATGTTCCGGACTTCGACGCCTTCTTTGCGCTTCGCATCCGCTTCGGCATTCGCTTCGGCATCCTTCTTCATGCGTTCGATTTCATCCTTGCTCAAGTTCGTAGAAGCAGTGATCGTAATGCTCTGCTCTTTACCCGTAGCGCGATCTTTTGCCTTTACGCTTAAGATCCCGTTCGCATCAAGATCAAACGTCACTTCAACCTGTGGAACGCCGCGAGGCGCTGGCGGAAGGCCGTTCAACATGAAGCGTCCGAGCGAACGGTTGTCCGCAGCCATTTCGCGCTCACCTTGGAGCACGTGGATTTCCACGCTCGGCTGATTGTCCGCTGCTGTTGAAAAGACCTGGCTCTTCGATGTCGGGATGGTCGTATTGCGCTCGATTAATTTCGTAGACACGCCACCGAGGGTCTCAAGACCAAGCGAAAGCGGGGTTACGTCGAGCAAAAGAAGATCACCCTTGATATCACCTTGGAGGTTTCCGGCCTGGATAGCGGCGCCGACGGCAACCACTTCATCCGGGTTCACGCTGACATTCGGCTTCTTACCGAAAAACTTTTCCACGGCCTGCTGCACCGAAGGCATGCGCGTCATTCCACCAACGAGAATGACTTCGTTGATATCCCCAACCGTCATTCCGGCGTCTACCAATGCCTTGCGACACGGTTCAAGCGTCTTCTCAATCAATCCGCCGACCAATTCTTCGAGCTTAGCTCGCGTGAGCTTCTGCAAGAGGTGACGAGGACCGTTCGCATCGCTCGTCATGAACGGCTGGTTGATTTCCGTTTCCATGGCGGAAGAAAGTTCGATCTTCGCCTTCTCTGCCGCTTCTTTAATACGCTGCAAAGCGAGATGATCTTTCGAAAGATCAATACCATCCGTTTTCTTAAACTCGTCGATGATCCAATTAATGATCACCTTGTCGAAGTCATCGCCACCCAAGTGCGTATCTCCGTTCGTCGCCCGGACTTCAACCGTATTCTGTTCCGTCGCCGCATCGAATGCGACCTCAAGGATAGACACATCGAATGTTCCACCTCCAAGATCGTATACCGCGATCTTCTGATCCTTCTTCGAATCGAATCCGTATGCGAGCGCCGCAGCCGTCGGTTCGTTGATGATGCGAAGCACTTCAAGACCAGCGATTTCTCCAGCGACCTTCGTAGCCTGACGCTGAGAGTCATCGAAGTATGCTGGTACTGTGATCACGGCTTGCGTGATCTTTTCACCAACGCGGGCCTCCGCGTCTTGCTTCAACTTTTGCAAGACCATGGCGGAAATTTCTTCCGGAGCGTATTCCTTGCCGTTCTCATCCGTCACGCGCACGCCATCGCCTTTTTGCACCAAGGCGTACGGAAGATGCGAAAGATCCCCCTGCACCTGCGTATCATTCCAACGATGTCCGATCAATCGCTTGATCGAATAGAAGGTATTCTTTGGGTTCACCACCGACTGACGCTTGGCCTGCTGACCCACGAGTTTTTCCCCGCTCTTCGCAAAGGCAACGATCGAAGGCGTGGTTCGATTTCCTTCGGCGTTTTCAAGCACCTTTGGCTGACCACCTTCAACGATGGCCATACAAGAGTTGGTCGTTCCAAGATCGATTCCGAGAATTTTAGGCATAGGAGTTTTAGAGAAAAAATAACTTACTTTTGATCATCACCTTTAACTTGAATCTTGATGCTCTTCGCATGATCCGCCGTAGCTTTCGGGATCTCAATTTTCAAGACACCTTGTTCATACGAGGCACTCGCCTGTTCACCGAGCACGCGAATCGGAAGAGGAATCTGACGGAAGACGGAACCGCTGCGGACTTCTTTACGGTAATAGTTCTTTTCGTCGATTTCCGTTTTCCGTTCCGTCGAACCTTTGATCGTCAACACATCTCCATCAACCGTGACCTCCACTTGCGCCGGATCGATTCCGGCAAGCGGGGTTTCGACGATGAGGACGTTTCCATGTTCATACATATCGACAGGCGGCACAATGCCGTTTTCTGTCATCGACATCATGGATCGATATGGCTGCATGAAGAGTTCCATGCCATCGAATCCATCTAAGAGAGGCTTCCATGGGACAAGACGCATATTGGTTAAAGGTTAAGATTTAGAATAAAGAATGGAAGATTTACGCATCTACGGATTTGCTCACTACAACCTTCGCTGGCCGAATAAGTTTTCCTTTAAGGAGATATCCGTTCATCGTAGCTCGGATGATTTCACCCGCAGGGACCGTATCGCTAGATTCTTCGCCGACCGCTTCATGGAGAGTTGGATCAAAGGCTCCGGTGATCCGTACGCGCTCCAAACCAAGATCTTTCGCCGCATCCCACCAGAGCGACCGCACGGCTTCGAGACCAACGATCCAGTTTTCAAATGGTCTGCGCTGATCAACAGGAATCGCATCAAGCGCCGGGGTAAACTTCAAGGCGACTTCGTACTGGTCAAGCGCCGGGATCAACTGCGTGAGCACGCGTTCCGTGGCCCAATCCGCAAATTCCGATCGCTTCCGTTCCGTGTCGCGCACGAGATTGTCATAATCCGCCTTCGCCCGTTTCCATCCATCCAAGTATTCATCTCGCTCTGCCGTTAATTTTGAAATATCATTTCCCTCTCCCGCGCTCTGACCGTCGACTGTTGGTTGTTGACCTTCTTCTTTCTGTTCTTCGTTCATAGCATGTGTTTAACAACATTCATGATTGTTTTTGCTTTTTGATAATCCATACGAATCGGACCAAGCAATGCCAGAAGATCTCCGTTCGACGTGGTGAGTAACAGGCTTCCGCAGGCATTTCCGAATGGACAGGTACTTCCAAGTAAAATGACAGGTTCCGGATACGTTCGTCGACGAAGTTCGTCCAGCTGATGATCCATGCGATCGAACATCGACGTCATCGAGATGACACGAGACCAATCTTTAAATTCCGGCTGACAAAAAAGATCCGTCAAACCCGTGTAGTACGTGTCTGACCGATTCGTGCCAACCAACGCGGCTAGCTTCGTCATCCCTGCACAAGCCTTAGCGATGCGCTTTACGCGATCAGTAGAATCGCTCGCATCTTTTGCGACCACTTGAAGGACATCATGTTCCGATTCGGAAATGGCACCGTCCCCCAAACGTTCCACATACCACCTCCACGCAAGTTCCGATGGAATGCGTCCGGCAGAGGTATGGGGCTGTATGAGATACCCTTCTTCTTCAAGGAGCGCAAACCAATTACGAATCGTCGCTGAGCTCACATCTAATTGATGTTCTCGCACTAATCCCTGCGAGCTAATCGGCTCAGCAGAGCGAAGATAATCTTCGATGAGGTGGGTGAGGATGCGTTCAATCCGTTGCTCCATATTAGCACTCAATACGAGAGAGTGCTAGCACTATAATAAATAAAGTGCCAAGGTGTCAAGGTAAAAATACCAGCCAACGGCTTACGGTCAACGGCTAAAAAATGACGCTCATTGCCGGATACGCTTATTTTAAAATTTTCCTTATTTTAGATGTTTTACCGCCTTCACGAATTGCTCGCCTCGATCGAATTCATTCTTGAAAAGCCCGAAGCTAGCAGCGGCTGAGGAAAGGATGATCGCGTCACCACTTTGAGCGACTTCGGATGCGCGCTGTACCGCCGTTTTCATATCTCCCACTTCTTCGTATGCGATGCCGTTACGGTTGAATTCTTTTACCATCTTCTCCGAAGCTTTTCCTGGGAAGAGAAAAATGCCGATACGCTTTTTTGCTTTCTTCAAAACAACTCCGAGTTCCGCGTATTCCAATTCTTTATCCGCACCACCCATAATGAAAAATAAAAAGTTCGCGCGCGGAAGCATTGCCTTGCACGCGGCAATGGCCGCATCCGGTGTCGTTGCGGTCGTATCGTTGATATACGTGACGCCTTGATGCTCACGAATTACCTGCAAGCGATTTTCCAAACCTTTAAACGTTTTCAAAACCGTCTTAATGCCTTTGATGCTCGCACCCGCTTCTCGTGCTGCAACCATAGCTGCAAGGGCATTCATCACATTATGCTCACCCATGAGTTGCATCTGCGTTTCTTTTATGACTTCTTTTCCATCTAAAAGAAGCACGCCATTTTTGACGCGTGCGATCTTTCCTTTCTTTCCAAACGTCAACACGCGTCCTGGAGCTTCTTTCGTCCAGCGATTTCCAAGCGCATCATCAGCATTGAAAATAACAACATCATCTGGTCCTTGATGGCGGAAAATTTGCGCCTTCGCTTCGGCATAATCTTCCATGCCTTCGTAGGCATTCAGATGATCGCGCATGAGATTCGTCACCACGGAAACATGCGGCTGATGCGAGGACATCCCAAGCGACTCGCACTGCCAACTCGAAAGTTCGAGCACGACGATATCTTTCGCTTTCACCTTTGAGACAAACGTGAGCGGCGAGACCAAAATATTTCCACCAAGCCAAACTTTTTTCCCGCTCGCCTTCAACATCTCCGCGATCAACGTGGTTGTCGTACTCTTTCCACGCGTTCCAGTGATCGCAACGACTTGCGCCGGACAGCGATCCAAAAAGAGCGCGATATCTGACGTCACCGGAATCCCCTTTTTCCGCGCGCGCTGCATCATCGGACTCGTTGGGCGCACGCGAGGATTCGCAACCACGATTTCCGCTTCATCGATATCAGAAAGCTCATGCTTCCCAAGTACGAAACGAACGTTCTTATACTTCCGCAATTGATCAACGTTCGCTTTTAGATCCGCTTCTTCTTTTTCATCCGTCACCACCACCTTCGCCCCAAGCTTCGCAAACGCCAATGCCGCACTTACCCCGCTCCCTTTGGGATACTGTCCGAGACCAAGAATAAGCACGCGCTTATCTTTCCAAAGCGTACGGGTGAACGGGGCGTGGAGGAGGGACATAGGGATGAGTAGTAGGGGGAGAGTGGAGGCGATGTTTCCCCGCCTCTAGGTTGGCAGGTTAACGGGTTTGCGGGTTGACGAGAAGAAAGGTTGGTGGAGGGTTACCCAACCAGCGACAAATCAAACGCGATTTCTTCGATCTTTCGGAGGTTTTGCTTGGCTTGATCGAACTTTTGGCGATCGGAACCAGTTAAATCCATTTCGAGCAAAAAGGCAACCACTTCTCGCACAAGGCCCGAGAGGCGTTTCACCTCTTTGAGATTCCGTTCCGTGGCAACGAGTACGCACGATCGCGTGAGCTCGCCTGTAAGATCGGATAAGGCACCAACATACGTCCCCGCATCATCCGGCGCGATCTCTCGAACCGCACCGATATCTTTTCCGCCCATCACCATGGCATAGAGTGATGCCTCCGCGTATTCCTCTAAAGCGCTTCGCCACATGCCTTCGTTCTCCAAGCTCTGAAACTTCTTAATGAGTGACTTCCCTTTCTTTAAATACTCCACGCATGTCTTGAGCTCATTCGCTGCCATCTTGGCATCGGATCGCTGCGTGGCAAAAATAGACCGCTTGGCCGCAGACAAAATCTGCCCCGCACATTCCTGCAACGAACGTCGCTCCCGAGCACGAGAAGTATGGATTTGTTTCAATGGTTCAAAAAAAGCACGGTTTAACATAGAGACGATATTCGAAGAGAGATTTTTGAGTTAGACCTACAGACCCACGCACTTACGGACCTACGGACCTGTTCATCAGCGCACGATAAACCAAAAGCGTCTTCTCGGCGATAGCGCTCCAGTCGTAATGATCACGCACGTGCTCGCGGGCTCGATCCCCGCGTTCTTTGACCATTTCGGGTTCATCCAAGGTTCGGGTTAATACGCGGTGGAGATCGTCCACGTCATCCGTCTTAAATCGGATGCCGGAGTGATCAATCAATTCTAAGTTCTCCGGGATATCGCTCATGACCACCAACTTCCCATAGGCCATAGCCTCAAGCACAGCCATGGAAAGACCTTCGCTTCGACTTGGATGGATCATCGCGTAGCAATGCGCGAGCAATTGCTTCAACGCTTCGCCGGATTGAAAACCGAGTAAGCGCACGCGACTATCCCGCTCACTCATCGCCAACAGCCGTTCCGCATAATCCGTGTCATATCCTGCATCACCGACGATAGCGAGACCCATTGCCGTTGGGAGCGTCGTAAAAGATTCGATCGCAACATCAAACGCTTTATGAGGTACCAATCGTCCAAGCGTTAAAAAGTATCGTCCATCTTGTAATCCCAGTTTTTCGATTTCATCCGTTCCAATACTCCCTTTTGGAATCTCAACGCCGTTTGGAATGAGATACGGCTTCACATGGAACATCTCCCAGCAGAAATGCTGGATGATATGCGACACCGCAATCGTGGCGTGCGGGAACCGGATCGCGGTCCACTCCCCTAGCGCCAAGTACCAACGCGCGAACAGATTCCACTTCTCATGGAATTGATCGCGGGAATGGAAGGTCACGACCACTTTCGTTTTCGGCGCAAACACACGCGGGATCCAGGCAAGTGTGGAAGGTCCGACCCCGTGATAGTGAATGATGTCATACCCTCGAAACAGGGCGTGTATCGTCGAAATAAACGTATGCACCACGGCCTCAAGATGTTTGGTTCGCAAGGTGGTCGTCGTGATGATTCTGACCCCTTTCCAGGTCTTTTGCTTGCGAGGATTCGTATACGGGCGCACGTAAACACTCACGTCATGCCCCAAAGCCGCCAAGCGAGGCGCAAGGTCTTCCACATGGCGCTCCACGCCGCCGCCATGCGCCATGGTGGCAGGAATCCCCTTGCATCCGATCATCGCAATACGCATAGCTTGATTAAAATACCATTTTCAGCTAGAATTGTAGCGCATTCAGGAAGAAAGCAGAAGGCAGAAGCTAAGAAATAAGAGAAAGATCGCTTATCTCACCGCTTCTTCATCCATGACTCGGTAGCTCAGCTGGTAGAGCAGTGGCCTTTTAAGCCAACGGTCGCGGGTTCGAACCCCGCCCGAGTCACCATAAAAACACCCCGAGAATATCGGGGTGTTTTTATTTGAATCAACTCTCTTCGCTATTCACGAATCTCCACCGGTCGCTCAATCCCAAGATCTAATCCTGACATTCCCTTATAACAAATTCTTAGTTTCGGCCCAGGAATGCCAAACCAACAAATACTTTCAATAACTCTTCCATCTTCTTCAGAAGCGCAAGATGGTCCACTCACATATTTTAGAGAAGAACTTTTGTAAGGCAAGCAAGGACGTAAGAAACGCCAATCCTCCATAACGAGCGCAAGCTGACCCCGCTCGAATTCCCCTCGCTCAGTTTTCATGTATGTTCGTGCAATGAAAGATGGAATAAAAATACCAATAAAAGAAACGAAAATTAAAATAAGAACGACTAAACTCTTCGTGAGATTATTTTTAAACATGATTAGTTATACCATCACGCTCATCGCTAGATTCGCGATCACTTCCCCGTCATCCGTGGGGATGCACTCGTGTAAAGCTCGCCCGAGGCGTTCTCGTTCTTCTGGGCGGTGGAGAAGATCCTCGATAGCGTCGAAGAGAAGCCTGTGCCAGCCATGCTGATGTTCGTGGATGGCGATGGCGGCATCTCCGATAGATGTAACGTTGACCTCTTGCGGAGAGTTTGGAAGTGGCACGAAGATGACGGCTTTTGAGGCTGCGGCGAATTCTGACATGGCGCCGAAACCCGCGCGGGAAACGATAATGTCAGCCGCGGCGACCGCAGTAGTCATATCGTCGGATAAAAACTCGGTGACGATATAGCCGGAGCGTTCGGTTAAGAATCCGACCGTCTTGCCTTTGCCCGTCGCGTGAATCACCTGAACATTCGGCGGGAGCATATGCGCGATCGCAGACATCGCCTCATTGAGATGCAAAGAACCCGTTCCCCCGCCGGTCACGAAGATCACCGGACGATCTGGAGATAATCCGAAGTGTCGACACGCGGCTTCGCGCGACGGAAGTTCGTGGAATGCGGAGCGAACCGGAGTTGGAACTTGATACGTCACGACTTTTGATCCGAATGGCGCACGATCGTAGGGAAACGACGTGGTCACGTAGCGACACATGTTCGCGATCAGCCGATTGCTTAACAATGGCTTGGCATCCAACTGATGCGTCATACACGAAATCCCACGCATCCCGGCCTCAAAAACAATTGGCACGGCAGTAAATCCGCCAGCAGACATCACGAGACGAGGTTTAAAGACATCAAGCGTGAGGCTCGCGGCTTTTCGGGCGCGCAAGAGATCAAACGGAAGCGTCGCGAGTTTTGGCGTAAAAAATCGCGGGAGCTTTGCGGTTGGAATCGAAACGAAAGGGATGCCTTTTTTCTGAATCAATTCCCGTTCCGGCCCATGATCCGTTCCAGCCCATGCAAAGGTGAGCGTGGAATCTTTTTCGCGCAATCGATCAATGACCGCAAGGAGCGGAGTCACCGGACCCAAGGTTCCACCTCCGGCAAAGAGAACCGTGCTCATACCCGATGTTCACGACCTGATGACGAATGTCGGCTCACGGAAGCAACGAGACCAAGACCCACGCACAAACTTACCGTGGCGCTGTTTCCATAGCTCACAAATGGAAGCGTGACACCGGTCATCGGCATCAAACCAGTCATGGATGCGATATTCACGGCAGTCTGCAACGCAACCCAGGAACCGACGCCGATGCAAAGATATTTCTCAAAATCAGAACTCGCGGATCGCGCGATCGTAAAACATCGCCACACGAGCGCACCGATGGCCGCGATGAAGAAAAGGATGATCACGAAACCAAGCTCCTCGGCCATGACCGCGAAAATTGAATCGCCTTGAACCTCCGGGAGGTAAAGATATTTCTGGCGAGACTGCCCGTATCCCAATCCAAACAATCCCCCGCTCCCGATCGCCAAGAAGGCTTGGTTAATGTGATACCCCACGCCCTGCGGATCAAGCTCTGGATGCAAGAACGTCATGAAACGAGTGGCGCGATACGGAGTGACCTTGATCAAGAAAAACAATCCCATGGCGATCAATGCTCCGATGCCCGCAAACCACGCCAAGGGCGCACCGGCCACGAAGTACATGGCAAGCGACGTAAGTACGATCACGGCTGTAGTTCCAGTATCCGGCTGAAGAATCAAGAGAAGAAGAATGGACAAGATCGCCAACAAAAAAGGCATGGCGCCTTGAAGCGTCCTTCCTTCACGTTGACCTCTGCTCGCAAGCCAAGCCGCGGCATACACGATGAACGTTACCTTCACGAACTCCGATGGCTGTACGCGGAACAGTTTCAAATCCAACCACGAGGTGGAACCACCTACTTTATGACCCAAGCCAGGAATGAAAACGAGGGCAAGTAAAATCAAAGACACGATCAAAAACGGCAAGGCGTACGGCTGGATCAGTTGCACGCGGAAGCGGGAGAAGATGAAGAATGCAAGCACGCCCGGAACAAGACCTAGCAAAATCTGACGCCGCAAGAAGTACAAGGGATCGCTATAGTGTTGAAAAGAAATCGGACCCGAAGCAGAAAGCAGCATCACCAATCCAAACAAGGACAAGCCAATAAAAAGCCCGACAAGCAGTCGATCAATCGGACGAGGAGCGAGATGGAGAGACATGAGGGGAAGGGTGGTGGGTAATGGGCAGTGGGTAGTGGTATGAAAGAAACTTCCTACTCTCTACCCTCTCCGCTCTACCCCCTACCCACTTTCTTATCGAGAGACATCTACCAACGCTATGATAACACCTAAGGAAGCAACCATGATGGAGATAATCCAACTACGCATCACGATCTGAGCTTCTCCCCAACCGATCGCTTCAAGATGATGGTGAATCGGCGCTGACTTGAAGACTTTTCGCTTGAAAAACTTCTTCGACGTCAACTGAATCAATACCGACAAGGATTCGATCACAAACGGCAACACGATGATCGGAAGCAAGAGCGCGGTATTTGTGATCATCGCTACGGCAGCCAGAACCGATCCCAGCGCCATTGATCCGGTATCACCCATGAAGACAGAGGCTTTCGGAACATTGAACCAAAGGAACGC
>JAHBAS020000025.1 GCA_018499965.2 Candidatus Uhrbacteria bacterium | reverse complement strand
TTTAGGGGTTCTGGATGGCCACGAAATAAAAATATCCCACTGGTTATCAGTAGGATATTTTTGGTGGGTGGGGAAGGGTTCGAACCTTCGAAGGCACAAGGCCAGCAGATTTACAGTCTGCCCCGTTTGACCGCTTCGGTACCCACCCTCCTTTGTTTCGGAGGGTTTATGCTCTGAAAAGACCTGCTCGTCCGTACGACGAAGCGAGGGAATAATAAGGGATTGATGAAGAATTGGCAAGAGCCGCATCACGAACACGAAACGCCTATCCGGCATGAGCCTTATCCTGTAAAATAGCCTCATGAAAAAGAAGGGGTTTACGCTCATTGAACTCTTGGTCGTTATCGCGATCATCGGCGTCTTGGCCACGTTTGCCGTCATCTCTTTTTCCAACGCTCGAGCGAAAGCTAGAGACATGCGGACTATTTCAAACCTGAATCAAATCAAAAAGGCCCTCCAACTCTGTTACGACAAGATAGGATCTTTCTCCATTAACGGTGAAACGGCCATGTCTGCACCCTGCTATCGTGAGCCTGTCACGGATGGAGACTTCTTAGCGAGCTGGAATGCAACCTGCGGAGAATTCCTTAGTCGTATACCAACCCGTATCACTGGAACGTATGAATATGCCATTCATACCACGGCTGACTATCAACATGTCGTCCTCCTTGCTCAGCTGGAAACGAGCCAGTACGCCATGTCGAACGCAGAAGTTACAAGCCTCGTTCAATCGCTTGGCATGGGCGCATGGACGCAGTGCCCGGAATACAATTACGCCATTGGATTATAGATCTGGGTGTTTCAAAACAAAAAAATCTCGGTGTTTATCACCGAGATTTTCTTATGGAGCCGTTGACCAGGATTGAACTGGTGACCTCGTCCTTACCATGGACGCGCTCTACCAACTGAGCTACAACGGCCTGTGATTTTTTCAACCTTCTCTACCCACTCCCCACTACCCTCTCCCCTTCCCTTTACGCCTCCATCGCATCCAACTGATCTTTCAATTGACGGAGCTTTGACCGATCATAGCCTTTGGCACGGAGTTGTTGATACACCCGTTCGGCTTCATTCCGATCGCCCGAGAGTATAGCAGCTCGCACAAAAAGTTCAAGGGACCGGGGGGCGTCCGGATCCAGGTCAATCGCTTTCCTGGCATAGCGCATGGCCGTAGCGCCATCGCCCTGATGAATGTAGTACTCCGCCATCTCCCCATGACGTGCTGAAGACGCCGGACTCATCTCAATCGCCTTCTCACGCATAGCAAGAGCTTCCGTGATACGGCCTTCCGCCTCGGCGATCACGGCAAGACCGGCGTAAACCGCGTCATCCGCGCCATCAAGACCTAAGAGGAAATCATAGATCTCTTTTGCCTGCGCGTACTGACGATCGGCTAAATACAATGCGCCAAGGCCACGATAGGCGTCGATGTGGCGCATGTTCGTCTTCAAGATCTCCAAGAACACGCGTTCAGCGCGGCTCACCTTCCCCTCGCGAGCAAGCAGTTGCGCTTCGCGAAGCAAACGCGTGACGCGATCCTGCGGTGCGGATTCATCCGTGATCGGAAGTTCGGTTTCTGGCGTGGCCGTGGGGTACACGACCGTTTCCGTTCCGTGATATTTCATGCGCTGCTCCAAGCGCGTAACGGTACGAGAAAGACGCTTTTTGAGATGACGACCCGCATATCGGATCGGCGCGGACCACTTGCGCAAATGCCGTTCGAATCGTTCTTTGACGATGCGATCACGCGCACGACGTTCCTGCTCAGCGCGAATCGTATCCGTATCCAATAACTGAATCTCTCGCCAATGCTGAAAGAGAATCACCCCGATAATACCGGTAGCAATGATGATGAGAACAAGAGCGATCCAAAAAAGCATGTTATTGGGTCCGTAAGTTCGTAGGTTCGTATGTCCGTAGGTAGATCATCGTGTCTTTCGACCTATAGACCTACGTACTCACGGACCTACAGACCTGATTTATGCAGGCACAGCAGCACGACACACGAGCGCGAATGTGCGAGGGTCGAGAGACGCGCTTCCGACGAGTGCGCCGTCGATGCCGGTAGTGGTCGTGTATTCAGTTACGTTTCGTTCGTTGACGGATCCGCCGTAGATCACGCGAATGTCATCGCGGTAGCGAGCGCCCCACACTTTGGCGATCACGTCGCGAATCACATCATGCATTTCCTTGGCATCCACGGGTCGGCATGGCTTACCCGTTCCAATCGCCCAAATCGGCTCGTAGGCGATGATCGCGGCAGCTTTGCCATCAGGCTTCACGTCTTTGATCGCGGCTTCAACCTGGGCACGAACCACCTTAGCGGCCTGGCCCTTCTTTCGCTGCGCTTCCGTTTCTCCAACGCAGATCACCGGAGTAATCCCAGCCTTCTGCAACGCCTCGGCTTTCTTGGCAACCATCTCATCCGTTTCTCCAACGAGCAAGCGACGCTCGCTGTGTCCGACGATACACACCGAGACACCGAATTCGAGCAACATGGATGGAGACACTTCTCCGGTGAACGCTCCTTCTTTTTCCCAAAACACATCCTGTGCCGCAAGAGCAGGGATGGTGGCACGACCGAGCGACGCACGCGCAGCTGCTAAAGACACGAATGGAACCGCGATGCTGATATCAATGTCCTTTGGCAAACGCTCACGACGAAACGCCCGAACCCATGCGCCAGCTTTGACTGGTCCGTAATACATCTTCCAATTGGCAATAAGTACTTTACGCATAGTCGTCTATCTTTTTACCTCCAAATGAATTTTTTTTCAAGCGCCGCATGTCCGCCGAGCGGACCGATCGCTGAAATCGCCATGTGTTGAGGGACGAGAATTTCCTTTGCCACCCGGACGAGATCTTGTTTGGAAACGGCCTGAAACTGCTTTAATCGGTCAGATCCGGCTTGAACGCGCTGGCCGTAAATCCACTGATCGCCATACCAACCTGCTTGATAGGAGGAGTCTTCGAATGCCAATGCTAGTTTACCACGAATATGGTCTTTTGCGCGCTGAAGCTCTTCGACGTCTATATCTCCACGCTTCACCTTTCGGAGCTCCCCTACAATGGTCTGAATCGCGATCGGGAGCTTCTTTCGATCCAAGCCTACGCTAATTTGGAAAACGCCGATATCCGCCATGGCATCATGACTCGCACGAATGGAATAGCACAATCCGCGACGTTCGCGGACCTGCACGAAAAGCCGGGAAGACATACAGCCTCCGAGAATCACACCAAGCAACTTTGCCGCAGGTTCGTTTGGATGGCCAACCGGATATCCGTAGAACGCCATGGCGATTTGCGACTGCTCGGTTTTCTTCTCTTCGTATTTTAATGGCTTTACGATGGCAGACGGTGGCACGAATGGCGTATAGAGTTCGCCCTTCACGCGCTTCGGTTCATGAACGGATCCGAACGTTTTTTCCAGAAGTGCACGCGTACCTGTTGGAATTTTTCCCGCGATCACCACGCACATCCGAGAAGGGATATAATGCGTATCGTGATACGCCTTGAGTGCATCCGCGGAAATCGTCCGGATCACCTGCGGAGGCCCAGCAATTCTCCACCCAAGCGACGAATCCGGAAACAACGCCTCTTCGAGCAAATCCTCCACATGGCGCGGCGGATTATCTTCATACATGTTGATCTCTTCCAGAATCACTCCGCGCTCGCGATCGATTTCCTTCGGATCGAACTTGGAGTGAAATAACATGTCATGGAGGATGTCGATTGCATTTGCGACATGCGTAGCATCCGTCTTCACGTAGTACGCCGTATGGTCTTTTGCCGTATAGGCGTTCGACATGGCGCCGTAGGCATCAAGCTCGCGTGAAATATCTTGCGCGCTCGGTCGACGCTTCGTGCCCTTGAACATGAGATGCTCGATGAAGTGCGATGCGCCGTTCGTTTCCTTGGTTTCGTAGCGCGATCCGACGCCGACATACACGAAAACCGTCGCCGATGCCGCCCCGGCTTGCGGAACGAGCATGAGCGTCATGCCATTACGGAGTTGCATTCGAGTTGGTTTGGACATGGGGGACGAGTTGTTAAGTAAGAAGAAGAAAAATTACGGGTCTGCGGCCTACGGCTTACGGGAACGATTCTTCCCGTTGACCGTAGACCGTCAGCCATCAGCTTTCTGCGATTATTTCAAACGCGCTTCAACCCATCCCGCCAATTCCGCCATAGGGATGCGTACCTGCTCCATGGTGTCGCGATCACGAACCGTCACGCAGACATCTTCATGCGTTTGCGGATCAATCGTGACGCACCATGGTGTTCCAATTTCATCTTGACGGCGATAGCGCTTTCCGATGCTCGCCGAAGCATCATAGTCCGTTGCGATCCCGAGTGCGCGCAAACTTGCCACGATCTCATTCGCCTTGCCTACGAGATCATTCTTTTTCTGCAACGGGAGAACCGCCCCCTTGACCGGAGCGAGCTTTGGCGGGAAGCGAAGCACCATGCGAGGTTCCTTATCCCCTTCCGCCGTAGACGCCTCGTCGATATCCAAGTGTTCCGCTAAAACGACGAGTACTGTGCGATCCAATCCCCAGGTCGGCTCGATCACATGCGGAATGTAACGCTCATTCGTTTCCGGATCCAAAAAACGCAAATCCTCCCCGCTCGCTTCCTGATGACGCGAGAGATCGTAATCCGTACGATTCGCCAAACCGTATAATTCTTTCAGACCGAATGGATAGTGATATTCGATATCGACCGTTCGCGTGGAATAGAACGCGCGCTCTTCTGCCGGGATTTCATGGTATACGAGGTGATCCGGCTTGATCTTGAGCACGTCGTGGCACCAGCGTTTCATATCGGTGAGCCAGGATTCGAAAATCGCCGGACCATCTTCTGGTTTCACGAAATATTCGATTTCCATCTGGTCGAATTCACGCGTGCGGAAAATGAAGTTCCCTGGCGTGATTTCATTGCGGAACGCTTTTCCGATCTGCGCCACGCCGAGCGGCAAACGGCGATGCAAGGAATCCCGGACGTTTTTCCAGGCTACGAACATCCCTCCAGCGGTTTCCGGACGAAGGTACGCGATATTCGATGCATCCTCTGTGACACCCACAAAGGTCTTGAACATGAGGTTGAAGTGGCGAATATCCGTAAACTGACCGCCACATTCCGGACACACGAGCCCAGTCAAATCCAAGGTCGCCGCATCACGACCGGCGGCTTCGGCGATATGATCTGCGCGAAAACGCTTGCGACATCGCTTACAATCCACCAATGGATCCGTGAACGTATCCAAGTGGCCCGAAGCCTTCCAAACTTTTGGATTCATGATGATCGGCGACTCGATGCCGACCACGTCCCCGCGCGTTTCCACGAACATCTTCCACCACGCATCGCGGATGTTCTTCTTGAGCTGCGACCCGTATGGACCGTAATCCCAAGAGTTTGCGAATCCTCCGTAAATTTCCGATCCTGGATAGACAAAACCCCTTCGCTTGCACAGCGACATGAGGAGATCCATTTTCTTTGAAGCATCAATCATAGGGAGATGGGTAGGAGGTCAATAAACAAAATCAAAACGTTTGCGCGTTAGCGAGTTTGCGCGTTGACGGGTTTACTCGCTAACCGATAACCCACGAACCCGCAAACCATCGCGTCTAGATAGTCATGATTTCGGTTTCTTTCTTATCCGCGATTTCCTGAATCGACTCGTTCACGTCTTTCATCTTCTTTTCAAGCTGTTCCTGCAAACGGAACTTCTCGTCTTCCGCAATTTCCTTATTCTTCTCTGCCGTATTAATAGCATCACGCACGGTTTCACGAACCGTTCGAATGGCGATACGGGCATGCTCCGCCTTTTCATGGACCTGCTTGACGATCGCGCGACGATTCTCCTCGGTCATCTGCGGGAGATTCAAACGGATCACCGACCCCGCCACATTCGGCTGCATCCCGAGGTTCGCGATGATGAGCGCCTTCTCTACCGCCCCAACCAAACTCTTATCCCATGGCTCGATCTGGATGGTCTTTGCATCCGGAATCGAGATCGATGCGATACTCTTCAAATCGGTCGAACTTCCATAGGCCTCCACGCGAACGTCTTCGATGAGCGCGCTGGATGCGCGACCGGTTCGAAGGGATTGAAGATCGGATTCTAAATGTTGAATCGTTGCAACGAATTCTGGCTGGTATTGGTCAATGATGCTCATAGATACGCGCCCAGTATCGCATATTTTTACGTATTTCGTCAACGAAAACCCGTCTGAACCAAGATTCTCAGGAAGGCTGCTTTCATAAAAAGGCGCCCGCCTCATGCGAACGCCTACGGACACTAAAATCAATCTACTGCTTCGGTAATGCGCCAAATCCGAGATACAAGGTTTTGCCATCCTGCTCATCCTGCAACAAGACCGTTGCCGGACGAACGCTTGGGAGCTTTTTCGCGTTCCACGTGGTACCGCCATCCGTGGTCATGAAAAGCGTATTCTTCGTGACATATGTCACCTCTTTGGCTTCCCGCGGATTCACAGCAACGTCGATCACTTCAACAGATCCCGCTTCGCTGGTCAGCTGCATCGCCTTCCAGGTATCGCCGCCGTTCTCGCTCATGATCAATCCGTACTTTGATGCCAAGTAGAGCTTTGACGGATCCGAGGCATCCAGCGTTAACGCATTCACGCGTCGGGAGTTCGTAAAATCCTTAAGCTGATCTCGAATCGGCAGCCACGTAACACCGCCGTCCATGGTTTTCCAAATCCCCTCGCCAAACGTCCCTACGTACAAAATGCGCGAATCGCGACGGTCCAAAATCATCGTGGAAATCGGCGAATCCACTCGCTTTACCACCATCCAGGAAAGCCCGGCATCCGTTGACTTGAAGATATCGCCTTCCGAGGTTCCGGCGTACACGATCGTCGGGTTGTACCAATCGAGAACGAGCGCGTTAAACGTCTTATCGATTTTCGGATCAAAGAAAATCTCCTTCCAATCACGATGGCAATTTTCCGTCTTATAAATCTTGTTCTTCATTGTGGCATACACCACGCACTTATTTTTCGGATCCACGGCAATAGACAAGATCTTGGACCCCTTCGGACCGTTCGTCACTTCTTCCCAGGTATCTCCCCCGTTGAGCGATTCTACAATTCCGCGTTCCAAGGTACCGGCATAAATCGCTTTCGGATCCTGGGGATCGATGACGATCGTACTAATGGGATCATTCCCCAATGACACGGCTTTCGCTCCCTTTAGGAGAACGCGCTTTTGCGTCCACGTAACAGCACGATCCGTTGTTTTATAAACCCCTCCGTCAGCCGTTGGTGTACCTGTTGAGGATCCGGTGCATCCTTGTCCGAGCAAAAGAAGAACAGCGCATGGAAGCGCAACTCGAGTAGCGACACGTTGGAGAAGTTGGAGGTTCATAGAGAACGGTGAACGATAAATTGTGGGTGGCGGGTAGGAGGTGGCGGATACATTTTCCACCTGCCACCTCCTTCTTATTCAAACGATACGGGAAATGACGATGGAACGAGTGCAGGGAATGACAAACGATCTTCGATGACACTGGCGAATCCCAGTTCGAGCCAGATGCGCGGAGAAATCGGTCCACCGATCGCGCGATTCGCGAGGAGGAACGCTTGCCCAATCCCTTGAACACGTCTCGGGGAGGCGTGCCACGCTCCTCGAAGGAGCGTCTCCCATAATTGTAGCGTCTTTTGCCATTCAAGAACAGGATCTTCTGCCGCATCGCAAAACGATGCATCTTCGGCGATTGCAGCGAAGAGCGATCCGAGGTCTCGCGCTTCGCATAATCGGTGAATCACGTCCCGTGCATACGCCACGCGTTCACGTTCCTCCGCCTCATGCGCGTATCGCCACGCACGCCCAGGACATCCGTCTGCGATCGCGATCGCTTCATCACATACCGCTTGCGCAATCCCTTGCCCCATTAGCCATTCGCGTATCTCCACTCCCCTTACGCGCCCCAACTCCACGCGAACGAGACGGCTCTGCAATGTCGTGGGAATACGCGCCGTTGAACGCGAAACGAAAACGAATACGGCGCCAGCCGGAGGTTCTTCAACGACTTTCAGCAATGCGTTTACCCCTTCGTCATTCAAACGTTCAGCCTCTGGCACATACATGACCATGCGCTCTGCAACCATCGGGCGTCCGGACATGCGCACGCGCGCCTCACGCACGATTTCAACAGGAATATTTCGTTTTGATGATCGTTTCCCTTCTTCCCCAGCCTCCAAGGATACGCACACGAGATCAGGGTGCGAAGAAAACGAACGCTCAGACGAAAGATTCACAAGCGCCCGAACGAACGCCTCCGCAAGCAAATGACTCCCAGACCCGTTCGAGCCAACAATCAAATACCCATGCTTCGGCGCATCAATCGCGCGCGTTAAAACATCCCTGACCGCTTGATGGCCAACGACGCCCTGAAAAACATCCTTTTCCAACATGTCCGGCATTGTACGGAGCAAGGGGGAAAATGTCTAAACGGTGGGTAGCGGGGAGAGGGTAGAGGGTAGTGGAATAAAAAACACTCCAATGCCCTCCCCTCTACCCACTCCCCTCTCCCCACTTCAATGATTCTCTTTTGTATTCTTCATAAAATAAGAAGAGGACCGATCCATGCGCATGCACGAACCAGTCCTCAACGGAGGAACCCAAAAACGATTACTGTTTCTTTCCACAAATGCACTTGCTGAAATCGAATGTTGCATTCTCATCAGCGAGCTTGGCCTTTGTGAGGATCCCTGGTGGACAATCGGGAAAGAAGATTTCCTTCCCCTTCATCTCCTCGGTTGGCTTGAGGAATGGCGCGATATCCGCGTGCGTGACACGCGAACGATTCGCCACGTTCAGTTCACCGCATGTCCAACTCGTGGACTCGGCGTCAGAACGAATCTTCTTCAGACCATCGAAGCCGAACAGCCACATGGCTATCCCGATCACGACGATGAGCAGAGCAACGATGCTAAGCCCCTTCCGTGAGCCTTTGAAGTTCATGATGAAACCCTTCTGGATGGTGTCGAGGCAGAGATGTTTGACGTCTCTGCCTCGACGAGCAATGGGATTAGCACTTGTTCGGCTGCACATTGCAACCGCCTGCGTTCCCGCCATTGTCGACCTTGCAATTGGTCATGTCCTTGCCGTTGATGGTGAGGGTGCCGAAGTTTCCCCAGCTCCCCATGGTCTCGTAGCAGTAGAACCGCTCCAAGACCTCACCAACCGATGTGCCGTTTGGTCGTTCGACGTCCACGTTGAACTGTCGCTTTTCCCAACCGGGCGCCACCTTGGCAATGCACGTATACACGCGACCGCTCACGGAGACGTCTCCCCAAGGCGTCGAACAGAAGTCCACCATCATGTTGTCGGTGAGCTTCCAGCCCTTGAAGAAGATGCCGCCACCCAAATTGAAGGAAATTCCTTCAGGGAGGGTGTAGACCATGGTGATGGTCTCCGTGGCCGAATCGGTCGTGACCGGCGTGGTCGTGGACGAGCCACACACGCTGTTCTCGTCGATGCCGTTCGCGCAATTGTTGTCTATACCGTCACACACTTCCGTCGCACTGGGATTGATGGCCTTGTTGTTATCGTTACAATCAGGGCCACCGTATTCCTTACCAACGTAGCCGTCGTCATCCTTGTCGTTATCGACGGAAGTCGCCCCGCCGACGCCAGTGTTGCCACCAGTGCCGGGAAGCGGACCCGTGCAACTGCAAGCGTCGTATGCCGAACCGCTCGAGTTGCAAACCTGCGAACCGTTGCGTCCATCGGAACACGTGCAACTCTGGCTTTTGCCGGCCGTGCAATTCGTCTGAACCGTTCCGGTACATTCACATGTCCCGAACTTGTCGCCATCGTCGCTACACGTCTGCGAGCCGTTGCGTCCATCCGAACACGAGCAACCCTGGCTTTTGCCTGGATCACATGCCGTATCCGTCGAACCCGAGCCGCCGACCGTACCGTCGCCGATGTCGCCGCGATCCGTCGCACATGCCGAAACCAACACGAAACCGAGAGCCGAAACCAATGCCTTGAAATTGAACGTCATGAGACACCTGCCTTCTTGTTGTTCTGTCTATGGAATCCTTAACCTCCCTTTTTAGGGAAGGGAGGAATCGTTTTTGGGTTGTCGAATGTCCGATCCGCTCACAATGAGCGGCCGGTTTGGCCAAAGATAGGCCGAGATACCGCTTAAGGCGATCACTCGCGTGATCACATCAAGTCGTATGGCGAGCGGGTAGAAAAGAATCTTCTACCCACTCGCCTTCCTGTTGTGCTTTTTGGACTCAGAAAATGAATCCGAGATCGAGCGTTGGCATCAGCCCCCACTCGTTTCCGTAGACCGCCCGAGCGACCGCGCCGCCGAGATCGGGGTCACGATTGTACTGCGAGAAACGACCGTTCACCACTGCGAAGTTGAGCGCGAGGTTGAAGCGTTTGTAGTTGTAGACAAACGCCGCCTCAGGACCAGCCGCAGAGATGTTCTGATTCGCTTCCACGGGCCAAGCACCGACGTAAACCACGCCAAGACGAAGAGCGTACACGCTCGGATCCTTGTCCGTTGGGTTCAGGATGCTGTGATATCCACCACGGATCTGTCTCTTATACACATCTGAC
>JAHBAS020000017.1 GCA_018499965.2 Candidatus Uhrbacteria bacterium | reverse complement strand
AGATGTGTATAAGAGACAGATCGAATCGCGGATGTTTCATTGCGTCCGTCCTCGATGGATGATTTTATCGGTCAACCGAAAGTCAAAGAGAACTTGTTGGTTTTTCTTGAAGCGGCAAAGCATCGCGGGGAGCCGTGCGAGCATGTCCTTCTATATGGTCCGCCAGGATTAGGGAAGACCACGCTCGCGCATGTGATCGGTCATGAGATGGGTGCGAATATCAAGATCACGAGCGGTCCGGCTTTGGAGCGCGTTGGTGATCTTGCAGCGATTCTCACGAACCTTGAAGAAGGGGATGTCTTGTTCGTGGATGAAATCCATCGCATGAATCGGACGATCGAAGAAGTGTTGTATCCGGCCATGGAAGATTACGCGCTTGATATCGTGATCGGCAAAGGGCCGACGGCTCGTACGCTCCGGCTTGATCTAAAGCGCTTTACCTTGGTTGGCGCAACAACGAAGCTCTCACTTCTCTCCGCTCCGCTTCGAGATCGTTTTGGCTCGGTATACCATCTCGATTTCTACGGAGAGGATGAGATGACGCAAATCGTCGGCCGATCCGCGCGCCTCCTTGATGTTCCGCTTGATGATTCATCAGCGCGTGCGATCGCTAAACGTGCCCGTCGTACGCCGCGCATCGCGAATCGCCTCCTTCGTCGTACGCGTGATTATGCGCAGGTTCGTGCGAACGGTCTTCTTGATGAGCAAACGGTCGTGACTGCGCTCGAGCGTTTGGATATTGATCCATACGGCTTGGATGATGCGGATCGTCGTATCTTGCGGGCGTTGATTGAAAAGTTCCGTGGCGGTCCGGTCGGTCTCACGACGCTCGCGGCAGCGTGTTCGGAAGAAATGCAGACGCTTGAAGAAGTCATTGAACCATTTTTGATGCAAGAAGGATTCTTAACCCGCACGCCGCGCGGTCGCATGGCAACGGAGTTGGCTTATAAGCATCTCGGCTACGAAGTCCCGCCATTTTTTCAAACGCAGACAGAGCTGTAAGAAAGAGATCGTGATGAAAATAACCAACCCTTGGAACGTGCGGCGTCCCAAGGGTTGTCGTGTTACGTCATCGAGTAGATGTTACGTAGAGCTTGTGAGATATCGAGTCTTGCATGCGGCAGGAGGTGCTCGTCTCCCTGCGGGCGATGTGAGTTGAGGTGCATTCGGCGGCTTCGGCGGAGTGCTCTGTCGTGGTTTGACCCACGGAAGACTGTTTCTTCTTCGGTAGATACCCTTTTTGCTTTGATGATACTGCATTACTTTTTACCTCCAACCAAATCCCGTAAATGTTTTTTGTGACACGAATGATTGCGATCGTCGAGGCTTCTTGTTGGCCTTAACCTTATGACTTTGTCCTTCCTTCGCTTTCGGTGCAGCTCCTCGTGATGCCCGAGACCCCTTTGATGGTCTAGGTACCCTCCCTGATAAACTCGGGAGAAGTTCTTCGCGAAAATCTAGCCGACCTTGTTCAGACTTGAAATGTGCAATGGCTTTTTTGCTCACACGGATGCCTCCTTATATTCCGCAAAAATACCAAGAGCCATTCCATCATATTTTTGAAACATGTGCAAGATGGCCAGATTGCGCTTACGTCCACGTCCGTTTTTCATTGATTGCTTCCTTATCTCGGAAGGCTTGTTCTAAGTCGATATTGAAATAGTTGCAGATCTCAAGGAGATAGATAAAAACATCCGCAGCTTCGAGGTCGACGTGGAAGGTCTCCGACTGTGCGTCGGTTTTGATCGAGGTTGTCTTGCGGGCGGCTTTGGCGAGTTCCCCACATTCCTCTAAGAGGAGCATGAGGAGTTCCGGGGCGCTCTCCTTATCAAATCCTCGCTGTATAGTGACGTCGCGAATGTAGGTCTGAAAATCTTGCAGCTTTGGGTTCTCCTTGAGGGGTTGCATAGAGAGATGGTGTTCTAAGCGATCTTACTCCTCAGAGATTAGAAAAGAAAGCGAGGATGATTTCTCATACAAAAAACATCCCGATGGATATCAGGATGTTTTTGGTGGGCTCGGTGAGACTTGAACTCACATGCCTTTTGGGCCAGGGATTTTAAGTCCCTTGCGTATACCGATTCCGCCACGAGCCCGTGTCGATCAGGTTTTTTCTTACCCAAGAGGAGATTAGAGGAGTTTCGGGTTTTTTTCAAGGGCCGTCTCTATCTTCTCTTGATCTCTCGTGCTACTATTTTCTCATAACGAAGCGGATTTCGCTTCAAGTATGCCACGAGGAAGAGGACGAATTTCAACACGATCTCATCTTGTTCGCCGCAGCGGAGCGGTTCGTTCTCGCATATCAAAAAATCATTCTCTCTCCATTCAGCCTTCTGGTTTTCGGCGATGGACGAGCATGCATCCGGTGATGCGAACCATGTTCGTGTCATTGGCGATCGGATCCATGGGCGTTTTGGGTTCGATGTTTTATTACATCGGTATTGCAGAAGCAACGCGGCCTATTTTGGATCCTGAACCCGTGACCACATCGGTCACGACGGTTGATGATGGAGAAGGCGGCGTATTTAGCGATTTGGTAAACGATTTGCGAAGGCAAGAAGGGTTGCCGATGCAGCTTTCCCCAACGCCTCCGCGCGAGTATCTTCGTCGGCAAGTCGAGGCGAAAGGGTACGATGTGGATCTGTTTAATCGCATTGTTTTTTGTGAAAGCAAGTGGCGAATGGTGCCAAATAAGCAATCAACGGCATTCGGGTATTTTCAAATTCTTGATGGAACCGAAAAACTGACGCCGCAGTACCGAGCCGGTCTTCGAAAGACGGATCCATACGTGAATATTGATATGGCGATTTCGCTGTATGAGAAGTACGGCACGATCCCGTGGACAGAGTCGCAAGGGTGCTGGGATCGGTAATCGTGAATGATAAACGAACGCCGCGGATGTCTAATCCGCGGCGTTGAGAAAAAGGGAAGTAGTCGTAGCGTTAAATCGTGCCACCATATCCGGGTGTGGGTCCGTAATCACCGGGACTATCGTTGTTACCTCCTGAATCGCAATCATCGGAGCTGGATGCTGTACCGGTGTATCCATAGTACCCCGAAGATACCGACGATGGATCGAAGATCGTTTCACGGCGTCCGCGGGCGTATTCGTACACGCGGATGAAAAAATCCAAGGCGAAGAAGATTGCGAGGATCGCTACGATCAGGATCACCCACCAGAAAAAAATAAGCACGAGTAAAATAAAGATTCCGAAGATGCCGAATGTCGAAACGAGCCAATTCCCGATTCCTTGAATGAACGCTTCCATGGAACTCTCCTTTTCAAAGAGCGGTAAACCTATGAATCAAGCGTATGCCTGTCTGGTATAGGCGTCAATGCTGCCTGGCATATGCCTATTCCGTGAAAATGAAAAACATCCCGATGGAGATCAGGATGTTTTTCATTTTCACGTTCAACGTGATGGAGCGGGTAGGGGGAGTCGAACCCCCATTTCGTCCTTGGCAAGGACGCATAATAACCGCTATACGATACCCGCGCGTTCTTTGATTTTGCGGGGGAATCCTATCAATTCTTCTCAAAGAATGCAAGGGGTGACTTTTACCGAGGTATTTATGAAGGATTTCTAGCGCCTCTGCGTAAGGAATAACGAAAACATCCGGGCCAGCGTGTGCTGAGCCCGGATGCGATAGGAGTCGTCCTTTCTTCTCTGGTTTTACTTCTTGAACGGATCCACGGCTTCCATTCGTCCGGACTGGTAGGCATTGGCCGTGGTCTGGTTGATGATCGGCGTCGAGATGTAATCGAGCGCCGCTCTGCCGAAGAGTTGCGTTGTGCCGCTCGTGGCCGTGAGGTCGTTGGTGGGGTATCCGAGGAACTTGATGGCCGTACTTCGGATAAGTCCTTGATCGAGCCAGACTTTGTAGGCCGTTGCCCGGTCGATCACGGCGCTCTGCTTATTTTTGTAGGCTTCGCGTCCGGATGCGATGGACCGCATGATCTCGTCGTAGATCTGGAGGTTGTTGCCAAGTCCCAGATCAGCTTCCTTCATGGCAACGAAGAGTGCTGAACCTTGCCCGAAGCCTTTGTCGCCGTAACGTCCTTCCATCGCGCCTTTGATGATGTCCTTCAACGCGCTTTTCTTTTCCGTGGCAACATTCGCTTGTTCCACGATTTTGCTGGTGTAGGACGATAGTTCGTTTTGCGCATCCTTGTAGATGGCTACGACGCCTTGCTGTCCTTCGATGGCATCGTCACGAACGGAATTGATGTAGCTGAAGACGCTGCAGGAGCCGAGGGCCAGTGCGGCGACGATGGAGATGAGAACGATGAGTCCGGGTGAGAGTTTCATGACACGTTCCTTTCTATGAGAAATTTTGGTAACCGTACATGCGTGCTGAGTTGCGTATGCGTTTTGGATCGAAATCGAGGAATGCCGCGATGACCCAGATGATGGAGGAGAACAGGATGCCAAAGAAGAGGATCCAGTTTTCCTGTGATGGATTCGGTCGCAATTCGTTCTTGAGATAGAGATATCCTGGGCCTATGCCTCCGGTGGGACTATGACCTCCCATGCTCACTCGGTGGAATGTTGCATCCGATCGATCAAGTCCGAAAATCGTGCGCTTGATGAAGCCGGAATCGTTCACGCCGATGAATGGTTTTTTGCTCGGGTCGATCTGGAGGTTTTCCGGGAGCGTTCCGAGCAGGAATTCGGGGGTGAGTGTGCCGCTATGTACGGCATTGAGATCTTCGATCATCGTCTCGTTGCCGAGAGGCATGCCGGTGAAGGCTCGCGTCCAGGAAATCGTTTTCCCGTCGCGCGTGCCAATGACCACGACGATCGCATTCTTCATCAGGGCATTTTCGCCCCAGATGTGTCGATTTTGCCAGTATGCCTTGAGGGCTTGGCTGTATTCATCAGGATTATCGTTGACGCTTTGGTCTCCGACGATGACGAGATGGAGGTCTCCGAAGAGTTTTGGTCCGATCTCTTCATTGAGGTACATGAGCGTTTTTTGCCATGTCTCGTTTTGATCCGATTGGTAACCGATGAAGTGAACTTTTTCGGCGAGGTAGTAGCTATGGACGCCGGTCGAAATATCAGGAAGCAATCGTTGTTTCTTGAGTCGATCGATGGCGCTTGAGTACTGTTTGAGGATCGTGAGATCCGAAGCGAGGATGTAATTTGGATACGATCCTCGCTTTGTCACCGGTCCGGGTCTTCCGGCGTCCAGGCGGGCTTTCGCTTGCGTCCAAAACGGAGGAATACCTGTTCCGGCTTGCTGGATGACGTAGTCCGGCACGGATTCGTACGCTCGCCATCGATGTTGATTCGGATGGTCCGGAAAAACGTGTTCAGCGATATCGTATTCGCCGAGCGTCGTTCGGACGGTAAACGTCCACTCTTCCGTAACGTACGGACATTGATGGTAGTGAATTTCGTCTCGCCAACACGTGCTGCAATTTTTTCCTTTGCTGTCGCAATTGCAATCGTATGGGACGGGCACATGGTACGGATCGCATTGATAGTCGTATCGACATGCGCCGTCACGATGGCAGGTGATTCGTTCCCAGGTGACGTTTTGCTCGTATCCGTTCAGATATTGGTTGAACGTCACGTTGTTTGAGATGGCGAGTTTCCAACCGATCCATGCGGTGAGTGGGGCGAGGGCGATTGTGATGATCGCCATGCCAATGCCATATTCATGCCATGTGATCTCACCTTTCGTTTTTAGCCAGAGCATGACATAGCGCGTTACGAGGCCGAAGATTGCCGTAAGGAATGCCGTCTTCAAAATGAGCGAAAACATGTTATTTTCGAACTCCTTGCTGTTCAAGGGTGTAAAACCAGAAAGTTGTGAAAGAACGCTCGACGGTAGGGCAATTTGTTACTTTTGTCAAGTATATACGACTAATTTTACGGTTTAACCATTTTTTGAAGCTTTTTCTTCTTTACGTATTCCCGAACGCGTTTGGATGTTCCGGTGGCGAGAACCGCCCCGCCTGCAGCGACGAACGGAATCCAATCCGGTAAACCGTTGGATTTTTGTGCGGACGGGAGCGTGACCGTGCCCTCGGCATGCGAGAGAAGCGTGATGTCATCCGGAGATCGGATCACGACGGTTGGGGTTTCTTTGCGGATATTCAGGAGGGCGGTGATTTGCATGCGGTCGTCTTTTTGGAAGCGCTTCGTTCGCACGTTCGCAGCAGATGGCACGGATGTGGTCACGACGATGCCATCGGCGGTTTCGATCGTGAGCGCGGATGCAGTCACGGTTTGCACGGTTCCCTCGATCGTCACGAGGCTCCAGGCATCTTCGCTTCCTGGGGCGAGAAGATCGACGATGCGTGGCGTTGGCGGTGTTGAGGTCGGGACCGTCATCCAGACATCCGTGGTTTTCATGCGAAGCTCCGGTCCTTGATAGGTAGAAGAGAGCGTTCCATTCACCTGCACGCTTGAACCCATAGGCGGGACATTGAGATGTTTGGGGAGGTAAACGAGCAGTCCACGGCCGTCTTCCGCAAGGAGGACGAATACATGGGATGACCCGAATAATCGATGCACGGATCCGACGGTGCCACTCACGCGGACGCGGGAACTATTCAGCGAGGTATCGAACATATCGGCGAAAGGATGAGGAGTAATGACATCGGATTTTTTGGAGGATGATGATTTGGATGATGCGACTGTCTCAGTCGTCAAGGATTCTGCAGCGCTCATAATTTCGTCGACCGCGTCGCTTGAAATCTCGGATTCATTCGTCGACATTTGCATTTCGGTATCCGAGATGTCCGTATCGAACGTATTCTGCGTACCGGGCGTAAGCATGGTTGTTACGTGCCACGTGTGAGCGGACGGATGTTTGGCCCACGATTCGTTTTTGGTGAGCGCGGGGATTTCCGTGGCATCCAAAACAATGCCATCGGTTTCCGCGAGTGTGAGCGCGTCTCCGCTATTGTTGAGTCGCGCGCTCGTGAGCGGGACAAGAAGATACGGCGATGCGGTGAGCATCGTTCGCGCGGGGATGCGAGCGATTATTCCTTGTCCGTCCTTTAAGATGAGTTCTCGATCCGTACTCGTCGTTCCGTCCGCAAAGAGCAGTTCAACCCATTCCGGTCCGGAACTTGGATTGGAAACGGTTTCAGAAAGTCGCACGACGATCCGTGTCGCAGACGAATTCGTTAGGGTTACTGCAACGGATGTACTCGATGTCGCAGTTGTTTGTGTCGTAGATGTCGATGTCGCGACTGACGTGATAGGAGCGGTTGAAACAGGGGATGATGACGATGCCGTCTTCGGCGGTGTCGTGTAGATGATATTCTCTGCGGCCGGGGTGATGGTTTCCGTTTGTTTCCACGAATCCGTTTCTGGATGTTTTGCCCATGATTGGCCCTTTTCGAGTTCCGGAACGGACGTCGTCTCGATGATGGCGTTTGTATCTCCCTCCCGAAGGGAAATCGATTCGCCGCCATTATTCAGCTTTGCGGATGAGAGGGAGATGATGAGATACGGAGCGATCGTGAGCGGCGTGCTCGTTGCAATCGTCGCGATACGCCCTTTTGCGTCATAAATGTGAAGCGTCCGATCCGTCATCGTTATACCCTCGTTGAATCGCAGTTCGATCCATTCTTTACCTGAAAGTGGATTCGAAACGATCTCACTAAACGTTACATATGCTCGAGGTATTACGATCTCCGTGACGGATGGTGTCGTCGTGGTAGAGATGGCGGTCTCACTCATCGCGGGCGTTGACGTTGCTTCTTGTGCGACTGGATCTGTTGACGTCGCCACGATCTCGCTTGCTGTCGATGTGTTAACTGAAGCTGATACTTCTTCCGTCGATATTGTTGATCCTGTGGGCGAGGGGGCCTCACATAGGTCGCATACACCCGGCGTTCCCTTATTAAGAATATCCACCTTCCAGTTTGAAGATGTCGTTGCCGCGATCCAGCTATCGGCCTGATCACCGCTTGATGTTGCGTTCGTTCGAATCATCGAAGCGAATGATCCCGATGATCCTGCACTTGGTGTTTCGCCGTTTCCTGCGCGATCGATTGGCGTGCCTAAAGCGTTACGCAGCTCGAGTCCGAGTTTGCTATTCGAAAGGCTCACGCTGGTAGTGACGAGTTGAACGGGCGTCATGAGCGCAGACTTCATATCTGTCTCCGCGTAATTTGCAATGAGATAGGTTCCGAACGGCGGAATCTCTGCACCATCCGGGATCGTGATGATGCGATCCGGATCCACAACATCGTGAAGCGCATATCCTCCGATTGTCGCAGTCGCATTTCCGAGATTAGCGAGCTCGATCCATTCATCTGCGATCGAAAAGTTTGATCCTGCCCAGGCGATTTCTTCGATGATGATGTTCGGCGCTTCTTGGGCATGGGCGTTCCATGCCTGATCGACAAACGACATCGGAATACAGAGCATTAACGTTATGATGATGGCGGTGAACCGCATCAGGGCGCGCGGAAACAACCGTCGGCGAATGCGTCGTCGTGGCATAGGGTGATAGGAAGAAATAGGGAAGCGAGGGAATGAAAAATCCGCTTCTTGCTTCTATTTAGTCTCATGATTTATTTATCCCTGCAAACCGCCCGTGGATAAGTCATTTTTTCCGCTTCACTAAAAGCCCTTGACGGCGTTCTGTTTGTGTTCTATTTTTGTTCTATGCACGAATGAGTTTAGAAAGTTTGAACGTTGGGATGTTGAAAAGTTTCTATGAGGAGGTGTCGATAGACTTATAGATAACAGCGTTTACACGTTATAGCTTTCAAACCCATTAATTCGTCTTCTCTATGTCTTCCCTCACACCCAAACAAAAAGAAGTACTGGATTTCATCGTCCAGTTCATTAACGAAGAAGGATATCCACCTTCGTATCGTGAGATTGCGGACGGTTTAAAGCTCGCTTCGCCGTCGACGGTGCATGTTCATATTCAGTCATTGCGTGAGCGCGGATATTTGCGCGCAAATGGCGGGACCTCACGTGAACTTGAGCCAACGGATAAGGCAGTACGATGGGGGAGGAGTGTGATCTTGCCGCTTATGGGGTTGATTACTGCTGGTGAGCCGATCGAGGCGATTCAAGAACATGAAACCATGGCGATTCCGGTTGATCTTGCCCCGGATTCCGCAAATTCATACGTTTTGCGCGTGAAAGGGGAATCGATGATCGATGACGGTATTTTCGACGGGGATTATGTAGTGGTTGAACGGAACCCTTCGCCGAAAAATGGGGATGTGGTCGTGGCGCTTTTGGATAATACGCATGCCACGCTCAAGCGGTTCTATCGAGAAAAAGATCGCATTCGTTTGCAGCCGGCCAATGCCACGATGAAACCGATCTACGCATTCGATCCTCTGATTCAGGGGGTGGTGCGAGCAGTGATACGCACATTCCGTCCGCGCGCGATTTAAAGCCAACTTCTTCCAGATATCGGTTTACCTCATCAAAGGGTTGGTTTTGTGCGCGCAAAATGTTCCTTCGATCTTCCGTACTTTCTCAGTGTCGCGTCTAACGCGATTTGTGATCACATGGAAGGGGTGCAAGCATGAGCGACGCTCTTTTGGGCGGGTACCCGTAAAGAGCGTCGACACCCTTCCCATGTGTTCGTCAATCGCAATATCCATATCAATATAAATCACTATGTTCTCTATCGCTAAGTTCTTCTCTTCTATGTTATACGAACCTGTTCGCCAGCCTATCGATGTTTTTGCCGTGTTCCGTCGAGGGATCGCTGAACCTATGACGTTTAAATGGGGGAATCGATACTATCAGGTTCAAAAAGTGGATCTCATGCATACGGAACATGACGGTCGCGAACGGATTTACTACTTTTCAGTTTCGAATGCCGCTTCCGCGTATCGCATTTCTTTCCGATCCAGTAGTCTCACGTGGACTTTGGAAGAGAAGTGCGAGGGGGCTTTTGCCTGATTTTGGATTTCGCCGGGGCTTGGCATGGAACATCCGCATGAGATGAGGAAATTATTTTTCGCTACATCGTCGTATAAATGCGTTTTCTTCCGCCTATACACTTGTCCATGCCTCTGTTTTGTGGTGTAATCTTTACTCCTTATCATCACGTGATGGTTGAGGATTCGACAATATCTAAGATGGAGATTGTGTGTCATGAGAAGCGCAAGGGTATTTTGGGTTGTTGCGGCATTGCTCTGTTCTGCGGGATTGAATACCGCATGCTCCGCTGATGATGCTGGCGCAGATCAGGCGGATGAAAGTTCTGTGGGCGGCAAAACCGTCAAAGGAACTGGTGGAAGTGTTACCGGCCAAGGTGGAGATGACGCGACGGATACAGGGTTGCCGCAAGGTGGTTCTGATTCGACTGTTGGCGGAACTGCTTCAACAGTAGGTGGAAGCGATGTCGGTACTAGTACTGGCGGAACTTCTTCCATTGCTGCTGGTGGAGTTAGCGCTGGTGTCGGAGGCTCTTCGGTTGATGCTTCCGGCGGTTCGCAAGCGCAATCCGGTGGAAGTTCTTCCTCCTCTGGTGGCACTTCGTCGTCGGTTGGCGGAAGCGATGTTGGTACTGGCGGATCTTCCGCAGCTACCGGCGGTCAGGCTGCATTAGGCGGCTCGACGAGCGATACGTCATCGGTTGGTGGAGCTTCAGCGATCGCTGGATCTTCTTCCGTCGGCGGGAGTAATGCTGGCGTTGGCGGCTCAAACGGTTCTTCCGGCTCAGGAAATGGGTCTGGGGGTTCCAGCGCGGATGTCGGCGGAACCTCGTCGATTGGTGGTCAGTCTGCCTCTGGCGGTTCAATAACGGACACGTCGTCTGTTGCTGGGAATACCGGAGTTGCAGGTAGCGACGCTGGTGTTGGTGGAGAGGATTCCACGCAAGGTGGGTCTTCTTCGATTGCGGGCGCTTCCGGTTCCGGTGGACATGGCGGCTGTACAGGCACGGGCCATACCGGACACTGGTGGTGGTCATGGTTCCCATGGTGGTGAGATACGCCAAATCTTAATCTTATTCCGCATTGCGGAATTGTTCTTTCTCTTTGTTCCTAACGCGTGTTAGGAACTTATGCTCGAAGAAGACGAATGATCCTTAGGGGAGGGTTGTTCGTCTTTTGTTATGAAAACGTCTTTTTAGCATTGTCCTTCTTCTTAACTCGCGCTACACTTTTTATAGTATGAATAAATTTCCATCTCTCGCATTGATTATCGCATCGATCGTTCTCGCTGTTGGCGCGGTCGGGTCTACGGTGATCGGTGCAACGGCGGCATTAAAAGCAAAGGCCATGACGAGTCAGCAGCTTTCTGTGACTGGTTCGGCGGAACGCGTGATCACCTCCGATACCGCCAAGTGGACGCTCTCCGTTGTGCGTAACGTTGATGCCGTTTCGCTGAAAGACGGAAGTACGCGTTTAGCCGCAGACGTGGCTTCGGTGAAATCGGAGTTACAGAAGAGCGGGGTTGAAGAAAAAGGAATCGTGATCCAGCCGCTTACGGTCACGCAAGCCTGCGAATCCCAATCCGCGATGACATATGACGCCATGGGGAATCAGGTGTGCAGTAAAATTATCGGATACGCGGTTCAGCAGGTCGTGATCGTGGAATCGAAAGACGTTCAGGCATTAACGAAGATCGCTCAGGAATTGCCTGCGCGCCTTTTGCAGCAGGATATCGTTTTGACCACGAAGTCGCTTGAATATTTCTACGCCAGCTTGCAGGGCATTAAGCTCGATATGCTTTCAGAGGCCACGAAGAACGCCAAGGAGCGCGCGGAGCGCATCGTGAGCGGAACCGGTGCAAAGCTCGGAAGCATTCGCACGGCAGACATGGGCGTGTTCCAGATTACGGCTGTGAACTCCACAGATATCTCTGATTACGGCGCGTATGATACGTCGTCGATTGATAAAAAGGTGACAGCGGTCGTCCGCGCTACGTTTACGATGGAATAACGGACGTATTATACAAAATAGACCCGTTAAAGGGTCTATTTTGTATTTTGATTATGACGAAAGTTTTTTGAGATGTTCGCAAATCTTTTCCCCTAGTTCCCCTGATTGGCTTAGGTCGTTGATTTGTTCTGGTTCAAGCGTGTTGATCGAGATCCATTCGCATGCAAGAAGATCTGGATCCGGTTCGGACCCGGGATGGGGGTCAAAAGATGATGTTGGTATGCAGTGAAAAAAAGAAAGAGAGAAACGGTATGCAGTATCTTCTGGCTCGTAATAGAAAAATGTTTCCGTTGAAAAGAGTTGATTTATGATAGTAATCTCGATACTTGTTTCCTCAAGAACTTCACGTACGAGGCCTTCTTGAAGTGTCTCGTGAGCATGCACGCCCCCTCCTGGAAACCAGTATTTGCCGCTGTGCTTATTTTTCATGACTAAGACGTTCCCGTCTTTTACGATGAGTCCGTAGGCGTTCGGACGAAAGATGAACTTTTCTTTTGGGATTTCCACCATGTTTCCCAATTGGTTTTTGCAGCGAATCATATGCAAGATTAGGTTAGCCTAAGAAGGGGATTCGGACAATGGGTGTAGCGTTTCGTTATTTCGCATTATTGCGCCTTTTATTGAGCGTTGCTAAGCTACGGCTACCTATGTCCACCCCGCGAATATTCGGTGATTATGAGTCCAAATGGCAGAAAGCTTGGGACGAGCAAGGACTCTATCATGCCGCTCAGCCTGGAACCATTGAAGCCAAGGAGAAGTTTTACGGCCTCGTGGAGTTCCCATTCCCGTCCGGGGCTGGATTGCATGTGGGGCATCCGCGATCCTATGTGGCGATCGATGTAGTGACGCGCAAGAAGCGCATGGAAGGGAAGAATGTGCTGTTTCCGATGGGGTGGGATGCGTTCGGTTTGCCAACGGAAAACTACGCCATTAAAAATCACGTTAAACCGCAAGATGCTACGACTGCGAACGTGAACAATTTTCGACGTCAGCTCAAGATGATCGGTTTTGGATTCGACTGGGGGCGTGAAGTGAATACTACGGATCCAGCGTACTACAAGTGGACGCAGTGGATGTTCCTCCAGTTTTTCAAGAGCTATTTTGATGAGTCAACGGGGCGTGCGAGATTTGTGGAAGATCGAGAAGCACCGGTGAAGGGGAGAGGGGAGAGGGGAGAGGGGAGTGGAGATACGCTACCCACTACCCACTACCCACTACCCTCTGCTCGCATGGCCTACAAGACCACGACCACCATCAACTGGTGCCCTTCGTGTAAGATCGGTCTTGCGAATGAAGAGGCGATCGGTGGCGTATGCGAGCGTTGCGGATCCGTTGTTGAGAAACGTGAGAAAGCGCAGTGGATGATCGGGATCACGAAATACGCGGAACGGCTCATCCACGATCTTTCGACCGTGAATTATCTCGAACGAATTAAGAAACAACAGATTGATTGGATCGGGAAGAGCGAGGGTGCGTTTATTGATTTTAAGGTGGCTTACGGTCAACGGCTAACGGTCGACGGAGGAGATGCGGTTCGCGTCTTCACTACGCGTCCAGATACGCTTTTCGGCGTCACGTACGTCGTGTTAGCTCCGGAGCACGAGTTTGTCTCGAAGTGGATTGCGGATGGCGTGATTTTGAATATCGATGAGGTTCGCGCGTATCAGCAGGCGTCTGCGAAGAAGGCGGATATGGATCGTACGGCAGAGGGGAAGGAAAAGACCGGCGTAAAACTCGAAGGCGTTAGCGCGATCAATCCTGCAAACGGTGAAGAAGTCCCTGTCTTTATCGCGGACTACGTTCTCGCAGGTTATGGCACGGGCGCGGTCATGGCCGTTCCGGCGCATGACGAGCGTGATTTCGCGTTTGCGAAGAAGTACGAGTTGAATATCGTCGAGGTGATAAAGCCAAAAAGAGATATCTTCCAAGCAAAATATAGTCTTGTTAAAAAAGAATTAGAATCCCTTGGAACGCCAATTGAGAACCCAGAGCAAGAAAAAGATTGGCAGAAAAAACTTGATGAAGAGTTTAATGGCTTCTGCAAGCGAGTTGAATTAGGTGAAATCTGTTGGCCTCATGAAGGTTCGTTGATGAATTCACGGGAATTCAACGATCGCTACTCTGAAGATGCGGTAGCGGAAATTACTTCCTGGCTTGAAAAAAAACAGAGTGGAGAAAAAACGACGAATTATAAACTTCGTGATTGGATTTTTTCTCGTCAGCGATATTGGGGTGAGCCGATTCCGATCGTGATTTGTCCGAGTTGCGGATACGTTCCTGTTCCAGAAGAGCAGCTCCCGGTGTTGCTCCCGGATGTGGAAAGCTATGAGCCGACCGAGAACGGGGAATCTCCGCTTGCGAAGATACGCGAGTGGGTCGAAACGACCTGTCCGCATTGCGGAGGTAAGGCGGAACGTGAAACGGACACTATGCCGAACTGGGCGGGTTCTTCGTGGTACTTCATGCGTTACTGCGATCCGCACAATGATCGCGCATTCGCATCCGAAGAAGCTCTGAAGTATTGGATGCCGGTCAATCTCTACAATGGCGGCATGGAGCATACGACGCTTCACCTCTTATATTCCCGTTTCTGGCATAAGATGATGTGGGATCTTAAACTCCTTCCGGAGAGCATTGGACCAGAACCGTACGCATCACGCGTGTCGCATGGGCTCATCCTTGCGCAAGGCGGTGAGAAAATGAGTAAATCCAAAGGAAACGTGGTGAATCCGGATGATGTGATCAATGAGTATGGTGCGGATGTGTTCCGAGTCTATATGATGTTCATCGGACCATTCGATCAACCAGCACCGTGGGATGTGAAGGGCATCGAAGGTGTGAAGCGGTTTTTGGATAAGGTTTGGCGGCTCTTTGAGATTGCGGATTCCGAATTGCGGATTGCGGATTCTGGATTGGAAACGATCTATCACCAGTCCGTCAAAAAGATTTCCAGTGATATTGAAACACTTGCGTTTAACACGGCCGTGTCACAGCTCATGGTACTTACGAATGCGTTTACTGATGCGGGTGGAGTTCCGGAAGAAATGGTTGAGGGTTATCTCAAGCTTCTCGCGCCATTCGCGCCGCATCTCGCGGAGGAGCTTTGGCATACGCTTGGAAAAGGCGGGAGCGTGCACATGTCTGGTTGGCCGACGTATGATGAGACAAAGACGGTTTCTGCGAGTTTCGAGCTTGTGATCCAGGTGAACGGAAAAGTTCGAGATCGTATCCAGGTTCCCTCGGATATTTCGGAGGATGAGGCCAAGGCAAAAGCGCTCGCTTCGGAGAACGTACAGAAGTATCTCGAAGGCAAAGAGCCAAAGAAAATCATCTACGTGAAGGGAAAACTCGTCACGATCGCGATGTAAATTATGGCTGAACGCATGGATTCCGAGTTCGTCTTCGTGGCTCCGGCGGAGTCATTGGAAGATGACCTCAAGCTTTTAAAAGAAGCCGGATCGGAGTGGAATGAAACGACGCTTGGGATTGCACAGCGCATCGCAGAACGCGTGTTGCCTCGCATGCGTAAGGACGAGCACGACGAGGTCGTCGATCAAGTTATGGCGAGTCTGTTCCCGCATGCGGATGAGTCAGATCAGAAGATGCTTGTAGGAAGCATGAAACATTTCATGTCGGATGTTTCCATAGGCGTTTCTTCGGCATACGGTTCAGCGATCTCTCCGGATGTATTTATCCGGTTCGTTGAATTATTTGATCGTAAGGATTCTTAATACAGATCGTTTCTCCCTATGCGCGTTTGTGTGATCGGAACAGGATATGTCGGTTTGGTCTCTGGGGCTTGTCTGGCGGAACTCGGACATCACGTGGTTTGCGTGGATGTTGATCCGGTAAAGATTGAGAAGTTGAAAAACGGCGTGATGCCGATTTACGAGCCCGGCCTTGAGGAGCTTGTGCTTCGCAATGCGCGATCCGGACGATTGTCGTTTACCACGGATGTCGCAGAGGGGGTGAGTGATGCGGAGGTGATTTCGCTTGGCGTCGGTACGCCGTCCGCGGATGATGGTTCGGTTGATATGTCGTACTTTGATGCGGCAGCAGCCTCAATCGCACCGTATCTCCAGGACGGTGCCGTTGTCGCGGATAAAAGCACGGTTCCGGTTGGAACCGCAGAGCGTATCGAAACGATGATTCGATCCATGACGAGTGCCAAGATCGACGTAGTATCCAATCCGGAATTCCTCAAGGAAGGATTTGCGGTCTACGACTTTTTGAATCCTGCGCGCGTGATCATCGGGTCCGCATCTGAGCGTGCCACGGACGTGATGGTTCATCTCTACGCCTATCTCGATTGCCCAAAGATCGTGATGGATCGTCGTTCGGCGGAACTTACGAAGTACGCGGCGAATGCGTTCTTGGCCACGAAGATCAGCTTTATCAATGAGATCGCGCATTTAGCTGAAGAAGTGGGTGCGGATGTGGAATCGGTGAGCAAGGGAATTGGGTCGGATCCGCGTATCGGCAAAGAATTTCTCCGTGCGGGTCCGGGGTGGGGAGGAAGTTGTTTTCCGAAAGACGTTCGTGCGATCGTGTATCTCGCGGATCAGCACGAGCATCCCATGCCGATTATCCGTGCGGCACAGGCGATGAGCGTTCGCGCACGACAACGTATCATCGAACGATTAGAACGAGCGATTGATTCGCTCGAAGGAAAAAAGATCGGCGTGCTCGGCGTAGCCTTCAAACAGAACACGGATGATACGCGTGAATCTCCGGCAGTCGATCTCATCGCTTTCCTTCGTGATCGAGGCGCGCATGTGCAAGTTTACGATCCGATCGCTCGGCTCACGGGTGCGCAGATGGGCGATCGCGTCACTCATGTCGTAGATCCGTACGAAGCGGCGAACCAAGCGCATGCGATGCTTATTGCTACGGAATGGGACGAGTTCCGAGCACTGGATCTCGCTCGCATTAAAAGCGCGATGGTCGGCGATCTTATCGTAGATGCTCGCAACATGGTCCGAGCGGAAGATGCCGCGCATCACGGATTCCGGCATATCAGGGTGGGGAGAAAGTAATGTTTTTGTAGCTATTCGTTTAAGTATTGAAAAACCCTCCTCATGCACTGCACGGGAGGGTTTTCAAAGCCGATGCCGGTCGTTATTCCTGAGATGGAATATGGATCGGATTGGCCTTGTAGAGAGAGGCGAGAATGCCCAAGATCGTGAGAATGTTCAGCACGATATGCTGGATTCCGAAGCTGTGGCACATGCTATGGATCGCTACCAAGAGAATGGCGCATGGAATCCATGTGGCGACTGGACTGTCACCGAAATCCGTGAAGATGCAAAGGCATTTCCACGAAGTCCAGGACGTACCAATCGTCAGTGCGAACATAGCGAATGCCGCGATGAGAAGGGTGGTGATGGCGATGTGCGGTTCGATGAGTCGAAATGCGATGTTCACACCGAAGATGGTGAGCACATGTACGCCAACGATGAGAAAGAGCCGATCGATGTTTGTGTTCATGAACTATTCCTCCCAAAACTGATAATCGCAAGCATAGCAGAAAAAGCATAAAAAGTCAAGTATAGTATACAATATGATTTATAAAAATGGCTAGGTTGAGCAAAAATAAGTTCAGCCACCCTGCAGGAGTTTGGACAGGGTGGCTGAAAACGGACGAAAAGGGTTTTCATCCGTTAAGTTTTACAGAGTCGGGAACGATCGCATGGACGAGCGCTCCGGTAGAGATGAGGCAGGCGAGAACGCCGATGTAAGGAATGAACGAGGGGAGTGATACGAGGTCGTTTTGGTAGAGGTATGCCAGAAGTGTGATGCAAAGCATCGCTTGCAAGGCATAGCTGGCATAGTACGCCTGGTGCTTGCGTTCCGGGCGTTCCGTTCGTCTTAATGCGAAGTCTGCGGTGGCGGGGGCTGCTCCAAAGATGCTGTAGAGCAGAAGCAGGAAGCTCGCAAGAATGCTCACAGGCGTCGGTTTCCCGTTTTCCTGGAATATCGCGATAAAGACGAGACCGATGAATTGACCGAATCCGAGCATGATATGTCGTCCGAGGATGTATCTCCACACGTCTTTCACTCGGTAGCGGATTTGTCTTCTTCGTTGAGAACTTCTATTCAAGGTCCTACCCTCCTTTGCGGCTCCAGCGTACGAGAACGCCAAAAACCTGTCAATGAACGGGATTGACCTGTCTTTTTTTCGTGGTACTGAATAGAGGATGTCTTCGTTTATGATTCAGCGCCGTGCCGTGGCGTGTTGTTTGGGGTTGCTTGCGGGTATTGCGATCCATGGATGTTGGCCGATATCGCCGATGTCTTTTTGGATTCCGTTGGCGATCGTTTGTGTTAGTCTCTGTATCCGTCACGACGTTATTGTCGGATTCTGCCTCGCTCTCGCTTTGGGATTCGTGCGTTTTGATCTCATGCTTCCGTCTTCGTCAGACGGGCTTCTCTCTCGAACCGGAGAATCGGTGACGATTGAGGGAGTGATCCGGAAAGCGCGTTCGTATGATGCGTTGCTTCACATTGATCTCATTGAAGGTTCTCCAGCAGCTTCTCGATCCTTCGTCGCCTTTGCGAAGCCGTTTGCGAAAGAGGGGGAACGATGGCGCGTTTCGTGCCGTCTTGAAACATCCGGTGAAGGGTCGGAGATACGCGATCGCATGGATCGTCGTGACCGTGTTTTTGCCCGATGTCGGGGATCGGTTTCTGCGATCAAGTTGGATGATGCCCCAGGGTTGTTTCTTCCGGCGATCCTTGCCCGATGGCGCATGGCGATATCGCAACGTATTAATCGTCTCTTTCCTGGAGATCAGGGTGCGCTTCTCTCAGGAATTCTTTATGGCGATCGGGGATTGTCTCAAGAAGCGAATGCCGCGTTTCGCGCCGCGGGCATGACGCATCTCATTGCCGTCTCTGGTTCGAACATCGCCATCGTGGTGGGTTTGTTTGTACCGTTTTTTCTCTTGTTGGGGTATCGACGGCCATGGGCAATCGTTCTTTCCGGTGCGGCAATTTTTTTATTCACGATTTTCGTCGGCGCGAGCGCATCCGTGATCCGTGCGGCGATCATGGGGTGGCTGGCGATTCTCGGACGCGTATTCGGTCGCAAAGCGTCTGCGACGAGACTTTTGTTGATCGCCGGGTCGCTCATGGCCTTTTTTGATCCCCATGCCTTACTCTACGACGCCGGTTTTGCGCTTTCGTTTTTAGCGACGTGGGGATTAATCGCTTGGGCACAACCGATTGCAGACGCATTGACGCGCGTTCCAAAGATTTTTGGATTACGTGAGATGATTTCCACCACGTTGGCGGCGACGTTCGCCACGTTCCCGTTTTCATCTTGGGCCTTTGGGACGATTTCCCTCGCCGGACTGCTCACGAATGTTTTTGCGATTCCGCTTACGGCTTTCGTGATGCTATGGGGTGCGATTGGCGTGGTATTAGGCGGTCTTATGCCGTGGCTCATTTTTCCTGCATCAGGTGGTTTGCGCCTCCTGCTTTGGATTGCGAACCTTGGATCTTCGTATCCTATTTTGCAGATTGCGTGGCGTATGCCGTGGTGGATGTGCGTTGCATGTTATGTTTGCGGATTTTTTTGGTGGAGGCGGCGCCTCAAGCGACAGCCGTCTGCCGGAGAAGATCGTATGGATGTCTGGTCAAAAATTGGGGATAACTCTCACGTGTCAACTTCAAACATGACATGAGCTTTATTTTTTCTCTATCTTTTTTGGATTCTTTTCCTAGCATTTCGCGTCTTTTCTCTTTCTCTTTTCGATGGCGATTTTTTCGTGTCAACGTCGCTTTTGACAACTTTTTGACCCACCTTGTCAGTCTCTTATGATGAAGGCGTGGTTCGGTTGCAGTTTCTGCTCCCGTAATCGCGCTTTCACATGATGATGAGTTCAGAAGAAATAACCGCGAAGATGTGTGCGTGTCGTTTGAACGCGGGCGGGGTGTCCAGGTGGTGCTGACGCCTTTCGCCGCATAGGGGATGTCGTCCTGTCTCCTATGCCGATGCGTTTTTTATTCCGCAAGGGGAATGGCGACTGCCAGCTTTTGTACAGACAGATGTCCTGTACGGTCTTCAAAGATGATTGCGTGAGATTCTTTCTCTGCTGCCGTTGATTTCGTGACGGCGATGCAGCGCGATCATTGATGCTAGGCGTTGGTCGTTTTTCTCTGATGCGATAAGGACGTGTTGTCGCGGTTCGCTCATTGTCGATTTTCGATGGGGCACAGAGGTCCGTGTTGCGGGATTTACCGTCCGCGGACCTCTGATTTTCTTCAAAATAGGGAGTATCGGGCGAAAAAGTTTATCCCCAGTGCATCTCCTTGTGGCGTTTTCGCGGGATGTGTACTATTAGAACAAATATAGAACACTTCTTCATTTACCTCATATTCCTATGGCAAAAAAAACCGTCGATCCTCGTTTCCAGGCCGCGCAAGAAGCGATTGATCAAATCAAAGAACGTTTCGGTGATGGCGCGATCATGCGTTTTGGCGAAGCGAAGAGCACGAGCGTTGATGTGATCCCGACCGGATGTCTTTCGCTCGATCTCGCATTAGGCGTGCTCGGCGTCCCTCGTGGTCGCATCATTGAAATCTACGGCCCGGAATCTTCGGGTAAGACCACGCTTGCACAGCACATCATTGCCGAGGTCCAGAAATTGGGTGGCATGGCGGCGTTCGTTGACGCGGAGCATGCGCTCGATCCTGATTACGCCCGCAAGATCGGCGTGAATGTGAATGACCTTCTCATCTCGCAGCCGGATACGGGAGAACAGGCGCTTGATATCGTGGAGACTCTCGTGCGATCAAATGCGCTCGACGTGGTCGTGATCGACTCGGTTGCCGCGCTTACGCCAAAGGCGGAAATTGAAGGAGAAATGGGGGATTCGCACATGGGTTTGCAAGCGCGATTGATGAGCCAGGCGCTTCGTAAGCTTACGGCGATCATTTCAAAAACAAAGACGGTCGTTGTGTTTATTAACCAAACGCGTCAGAAAATTGGTGTGGTCTATGGTAATCCGGAAACCACGACCGGCGGTGTCGCTTTGAAATTCTACGCATCACTTCGTGTTGAAGTCCGACGTGCCGCGCAGATCAAGATGGGGGAACGTATTATCGGTAACCGTACCAAAGCGAAGGTTGTGAAAAATAAAGTTGCTGCTCCATTCCGTACCTGCGAATTTGATATCATGTATAACGAGGGTATTTCAAAAGCTGGAGATGTTCTTGATACGGCTACGGAATTTGGCATCATCAAGCGCAATGGAAATTCATATACGTACGGTGAAGAAAAGCTCGGGATGGGTCGCGAAAATGCGAAGAACGGTCTTCGAGAGCGCCCGGATTTTATGGATGAAATTCGAGCGAGCGTGATCACGGCCTTTAAAGAGCGTGAAGGACTGGATGTTCCTTCGGCTGGTCGAGATGATGTAGAGGATATGGGCGGTGAAGAGCTCCCACCGATCGAGTAATCGTGTTGCTTCTTGAGAGAGCGTGAAGAATAAATAAGGATTCGGTAAAAATTCTCGAGGCTATCGTTAATGTAAAAAAATCGGCCTTTTCGGTCGGTTTTTGGTATATGCAAAGCAATCTTGACATTTCAGGTCTTTTTTGCTATGCTTTTTCATTCTCAGTGGCCATATTTTTGGATTTTTAGGAGGTGGTTATGAGTAATGAACATTCAAAACGAGATCATAGAGTCATGATACAGGGCTCAGACGGGCAAAGGTTGGATGTTCCACATGAGGCATCGTTGCCTGCGGGATTTTCCGAGCCGGGCGGTGGCTGTGTTATCGGTCCAAAGATTGCTGGACCGACGGGAACGGCGATTCTCGAGGATACGTCTCCGTTAGGCGATGTGTTGTCAAACGACGTTTCTCGGGCCTTCACCGAATTGGCTTCTGCCGTGTTTCGGGCAAACGATGCATCAACAATGCGGTACGCTCGATCTTTGGTCGATGAATTTGAACGTAAGTTCATCCTACACTCGAACAAGACGATGGTCGGGCATCCGGTTGAAGAGCGCGCTTTGTACGCGCATGCGCTCGAGTCTCTCAAGTTCCAGCTCAATAATTGGAGCATGTTCGATCGGATGTTTGGGGAGCTTGCTAATGAATTACGGGAGGTGAGGGATGAACCCCAATACCTTTCGGAGCTCAATGGAATGCGTCGGGTGGTCGAAGAGCGAATTTCTTATATGTCGCTCATGAAAGGGTGGCCTCCCATGCATTTGCTCATTCGCGATTATCGTGGCCTTCTCAGGGAGACGGAGGAGCGCATTGCGGCGTTGGTGATTCGGGAATCTGAACGTCGCGCTTCGACTCGTTCGTGGTTCGGTCGATGTATCGATTGGATCAAGAGCATTTCCGACTGATCTCTCTCTTATTTTTTTCTCGTTTATCTTTCTCGAAGAACGTCCTTGGGCACTAGCTTGAGGACGTTTTCGATATCAGAAATAGGTCTATCTTTCCGTAGGTCGAAATACAGCTGGACTTACCGATGCAACGCGCTGCGAATTTTCTCCGCCATGTCGATGAGTTCTTCGGTGCTTGCCGGTTTGGCGTTTGATTGCGCGAGATCGTTTGGATGGGAGATCGGGATCAGCTTGATATGCGCGTGCGGGACTTCCAGGCCTTCGATCACGAGTCCGACGCGTTCGGATCCGGCAGCGGTTTTGATGGCTGGAATGAGTTTTTTTGCTGCGAGCATCCAGGCGCAGTATGCGTCGTCTGCCATCTCAAAACCATCGGAGATCTCCGTTTTTGGCACGAGGAGTGTCATGCCTGGTTGAATGGGATTGATGTCGAGAAAGGCGAAGAAGTTTTCATCTTCCCAGATTTTATGGCAAGGGATTTCGCCGTTGATGATGCGCGTGAAGATGGAGGGCATAGAAAGTAGAGTGGGGAGTGGGTCGTGTGAAATGCGATAAGGAGTAGGGTAAATCAGACGAGGGGATTCGTCTAATCTCTATAATAAAGAATAGGCGCCACATCTTTCGATGGACGCCTGTGAGGAGTCGGGGAGGATAGACTCGAACTACCAGTTACTGGGTTTCTAGCCCAGTGCCTTACCAATTTGGCTACACCCCGAATTGTCGCATGTTCGCCATTCATGCGACATGTTCGCGGTACATCTATGAATCGCGCGCGATGTTAGATCATTTTTGAACGGAGGAAGAGGATGTGGTTGAGCGTGTGATAGTACACGGCTTCTCCATACGCTCGCTGAAACGCTTCATATGACAGTTCTTCCTCGTGGCGTACGAGCGCGAACGGGTATTTTTTTAGTAACCGTTCGGCGGCATTCCAATCTTTCTTTTCGTCGCCTTGTGGAAAGTGCTGATAGATTGCGAATGCAACATTCATTTTGCAGTATTCGAGATGTTGTGGATGCATGACGCTCCCTTCGGGTGTGTTGAATGTGAAAAGATCGGTGACGCTAACGAAGAGATTCGGACCTCATCGTTTTTATAGGCTGCCAGCGTCTAGGCCGTCGGACAACGCTGGTAGCGTATACGATGAGTATAGCGAATCAAAAATAGGGTATATTGTCAAGTCTTTTTGGTATTTTCCTATTTCCGAAAAAGGGCCGGTGATGTACTATCTACAGCATCATGGCACGACGACGAGGCCGAAAAAGGCCGTTTAAATTGGATTTTTCGATAGATCCTGATACGCAAAAGGGGATTTTTACCGTCATTCTCTTCTGTTTCGGGATTCTCATCCTCCTTTCCATTTTTGGTTTGGCTGGGGCATTGGGCACGATTGTCGATGGAGGCGTTTCCCAGGTATTCGGATGGGATAAGCTCGTCGTTCCGTTCTTCTTGTTCGCGTGGGGGTATTCCTTGGCGCGCCCGGATCAATTCCCGCTCAATGCTTCCAATTTTATTGGATTCATTCTGTTCTTCATTGGTTTGAACGGACTTGTGCATGCAGTGACGTTTCCGGATTTGGCATTGCCTGTTCAAGATATTGCGTTGCGTTCGGCTGGCGGCAAGTTGGGGGCATTGCTCGCGAATCCGATGATGTCCCTTTTAGGATTCGCCGGAGCGGTGACGTTGTTCGCGGCTTGTTTTATCGCTTCAATCCTGTTGACGTTTAACACGTCGATCGTGACCATCGCGAAGTTTTTCCGGGCGATTTGGCGAGCGATCGCTTTTGTCTTCAGTGGCATCGCTTCGATCTTCGCGCGTCTTCGTGAACGTCGGGAGCAAGCTGCGGCGGATCGGGCGAATCGTTTGGCGCAGGAGGTGAAGGAAGAAATTGAAGAAGAAGAGGATGATGAAGTGGAGGAAGAGGAAGAAGTATCCTCGAAGCCGGTTTCGATTCCAGCCTCTCCCGCATCGGTTCACTCTCCGTCGTTGGCGCAAGCGCCTTTGCCGATTCCTGCGAAGGTCCGCCATCGTCGTCCGAAGATCCAGGTTCCGCTTGATCTCTTGCAGCGTCGCGATGATCGTCCGACGTCCGGTGATATCGAATTCAATCGAGAGGTGATCCGGAAAACGCTCCATCAATTCGGTATTAACGTTGAAATGGGGGAGGTGTCAGTCGGTCCAACAGTCACGCAGTTCACGTTTAAACCGGCGGAAGGCGTTAAGCTTACGCGCGTGACGGCTTTACATAATGATCTGGCGCTCGCACTCGCTGCGCATCCAATTCGTATTGAAGCGCCGATTCCAGGCAAGTCGCTCGTTGGCGTTGAGGTTCCGAATAAGAGCGTGGCATTGGTTGGATTGCGTGAAATGCTCGAATCGCGCGCGTATCAGGAAAAGGCTCGACGTTTTGCGATTCCGTTCGCGCTTGGAAAAGACGTTTCCGGATACCCGAGCCTCGTTGATGTTTCGCGCATGCCGCATATGCTCGTAGCTGGTGCGACGGGTTCGGGAAAATCCGTGTGTTTGAATATTTTGATTACGTCATTGATCTATAATCATGGACCGGATGATTTGAAGTTCATCCTCGTTGACCCGAAGCGTGTGGAATTCCCGGTGTATAACGGCATCCCTCATCTCATCGCTCCGGTCATTACGAAAACGGAAGACACGGTGAATGCGCTTAAATGGACGATTCGGGAAATGGATCGACGTTTTGATTTGCTCGCCTCGGTCGGTGCGCGAGATATCTTCGCTTTTAACGAGCGATCGAAAGACCGTTTGCCGTATCTCGTGTTCATCGTCGATGAATTGGCGGACCTCATGGTCACTTCCGGTGCGGAAGTGGAAGGTCCGATCGTTCGCATTGCGCAGCTTGCCCGTGCGGTTGGTATTCATCTTATCCTCGCTACGCAACGTCCATCCGTTGATGTTCTTACGGGCCTGATCAAGGCCAACGTTCCGGCGCGCGTGGCGTTCTCTGTGGCTTCGTCCACGGACTCCCGAACGATTCTCGATCAAGTCGGTGCGGATAAGTTGCTGGGACGCGGCGACATGTTGTATCAGACCGCGGAAATGTCTGCGCCAAAACGTGTACAGTGCGCGTTCGTGTCTGACGATGAAATCCGTCGTGTCGTGGAGTTCTTGAAATCTTCCTACGGACCTCCGGATTACGAAGTCGGTGTTACGGAATCGCAGCGATCCAATACGATATTCGGAGGTGGTGGCGGAAGTAATGGGAATGATTCGGATCCGATGCTTGAAGCGGCCATGGATGAAATCGTTCGTGCCGGTAAAGCTTCGGCTTCATTGTTGCAACGTCGATTGAAAGTCGGGTACGCACGAGCCGCTCGTTTGCTTGATCTTTTGGAACAGGCTGGGATGATCGGCCCTGGCGATGGTGCAAAGCCGCGAGAAATCCTCCAAACGTCGTTCGGTTCTTCAATGCCGCCGGCTCCAGATCCTCGCCAGGCTCCGGTTCCGGTAACGTATCACGTGGAAACGCCTGCGCAGCAGATGGTGGATGATGTTGTTGAAACGGATATTGATGAACAAGAGATTGATGATGAAACGGAACCGGAAGAAGCATATACCGAATCCGGAGATTTAGACGCCGTGGAACATGGCGACACGAAAGACGAAGAACGGATGGTATGACGTTTTTGCATAAGAACGTGGGGGACGAGCAGGCATTGTTCGGTTCGGACTTGCGCGATCTTCGGGAGCTTCACGCGATTTCATTCGATCAAGCGTGTCGAGAAACGAGAATCGATGCGGGTATCCTCAAAGCGTTTGAAGAGGATCGCATTTCGGATATTCGTGATCCTCTGTTCGCCGAGCGTCATCTGATGGCATACGTACACTACCTCGGAGGATATGAGCCGTACTTTAAAGCGAAGTATCAGGCCGCGCTCACCGCATTGGCGGCGCATCGTGAGGCAAGCGATGTGATTCCCCGTACGCGCATCCATTTTTTCGATCTCTTCGTTGCTCCGCAGTTTTTGGCCTTTTTAGGGATCGGTTTTTTAGCGCTTCTTCTTGGCGGATACGTTTTTTGGCAAGCGTTTTTAGTGCATACGGCGCCGATGTTGAATGTGATTTCTCCCGAGGATAATGATCGGCTCCTGCGTCCCCGTGTGCTCGTGCGCGGCGAAACAATTCCCGGCGCATCCGTTTCCGTGAATAGTCGTGATGCCGCGGTCGATCAGAACGGGGCATTTCAGTTGGAACTCGACGTCCGTCGCGGCACCACGATTCTCACCATCACCGCTAAACGAAGGCGTGGAAGTGAAACGACCGTGATCCGTCGCGTTTCTTTTGAGCAGGCGCTTACGGATACGGATGCGGGAAATGCTTTCGCATCTTCATCGCAGGCGGTTGCGACAACGTCGACGTCCGCCGCTTCGACCGATGGGAATGCGTCGTCTACGGTAAAACCGTAATCGTTATGAAAACAGGAATAACAAAAATCCCCATCACGTAAAACGCGATGGGGATTTTTTTCGTGCGGAGTGGGCTGCAACAGGTAGCCACGTCGAGAGTGGGCGTCTCAATCGACGGGAGGAGAGAGAGTCCCGATTTTCATCGGAACGGGCCGTCAAATAAGATTCCCGAGTGACGTACTCCCTGCCGCAGTCCGCTCCGAGCGAATCTTTCTGACCGTAGCTCCCGATCTTCGGGGGCTTCGGACAGCTGCCCTCAAATGTATAAGTGCATACACGAGAGCAGTCTAGATAAGGAGAGACTGAAAGAAGACTGAATGCTTGTTAATCGATGCGCGGGAGCGGTCGATAATAGACGTTGTGCGAAGATCGTGAGAATCGTCGCGTTACGGGACTGCGCACCAGTCCGAGCCATAGGATTGCTCCTACGAGACCCGTGCCTAGACTAACAAGCAGATAATACTGTGTTTCACTATCAAGGTTCAACATACACCCTTTGCCTCCGGGACGTACATTATACGTCCATGCAGGTTCCCGTCAATTCGTAGATGTGGATGACAGCCTCATCCTCGATGAAATTGATGCTATTTCAGCGCGGAAGAGGCTGGGAGGTCGTAGAAAACGTTCCCTACGGCCTCCCAAGTATTGAGTCGCGTATCGCGACACGATTCGTGGTGGCGAATCGTTCTCTCCTCAATAAGAATGTGCGGTGGTGGTTCCCGTGTAGGGGAACAACCGAAACAGATGCGCGTGTGATACTCGCACATGTTTCGGCCGCGATAATCTTTCGATCATCGAACCGAAGGTGGAAAGAACGGATCGTGCCTTTTTCAAGGTCGACCTTTTCGATGGTCATGCGTTTCCGCATGACATCCGAAAGGAGCGCGGGACGAGCGTAGAAAAAAAACTACGCCCGTCCTGCACGATAGAACGAGGAATCAGGTCTCTTCGGAAGGGGGAGGTGCTTTGAGTGCTCCTAGTACGAGTCTGGGAATGTCGTTCTGCTGATATCTCTGCCAGCTATCCAGCAGGCCGATCAGCATGTTGCGCTCCACGATCCAAAAGATCCAATGCTCATCATATTTTGCACCGATGATCCCTTTTTCGACATTAGCATCGAGATATTGCTGCACGTCTCCGGTTGGGACGAGCTCTGCCGTAGGAGGGAAGCACGCATAACTCTCGTTACGAATGACGGCTTTTCCTTGATTGCGTGGCTGAAGCGCGTCCATGATGACGTCTACACCCGCAAATATCCTTTCGGTACTCAGGGCTGTCGCGTTGGTTTCTTGTAGCAATTCCTTCGCTTTCTCCAGTGGTTCGAGTTGGAACAGTACGGTAGCGCCATCTTCTGCTTTTAGTTGCTTTAGCGCCATTGCATCATTTTCAGTCAGATTGACACCATGTTTTAGCAGGTACCGATCAAGTGCGATTGATATGATGCGATCATTCCTTCGTCCGCTTGAGATGGCTCTGTGTCTTTCGCTGTGAAGCTCGATCAGTTTGCTCAAGAGCGCCCAGATCGATACTTCGCCTCCTTTGATTGGATGAGGAAGAGTTTTATCGATTCCCTGTAGACTACTCAGCAAGCCATCTCTCCACTGTTTGATAACTGAGTTGGTACTAAGTTGGTCTTTGCTTATAAGCTGAAGTCCGAGGTCCGGCGCTTCAAGCTGAGCGAAGGCGATGTTTTCATTTATCGCCCTAAGCACGGTGTCTTTTGCTGTTGAGATGGCCTTGTTTAGATTCTGTAGATCAGGATGAATATCCTCATCGTTCACGCATGTATTCAAGGTGATCTCGAATGTGTCTACGTTTCGATCATCGTCAGGTAGGCTGCAACTTACTTTCCATTCCACTTCGTATTTGTCAGCACTAGCCCTGCAATGAAGCATGAAGCGTGGATGTCCAACGGGAACTCCGTTGATTTCGTCTTCGACAGGAAACGACATTGTCAGTTTCTTCTGGGTCATGGCTTCCTTTTCCGGTCGGTGATCCGACCTTATTCCTCGGTTGTGAATGTGCGCGTTGTCGCGCAGATAGAACGTGGTTGAAAATAAAAGATGTGTTGTCGGGCTGTTGCCCGTCGTTCACGCGTCCGCATGCACGCCTGAACGACGGAAAACGCCACCCCCGATTTACCTCCTTTCAACCATCGCCTTCCTCCGGACAGGCATGGAGTCTAGTGCTCAAGCCGCAACAAGTGTTACGTTCGAGCGGAGCTTTCACATGTTGTGCGCGTTGGTCCAGCGTTCGCCGGAGCACGATGATGCACGCGATGCTTTTAACTGATCTCGGTTCTGTACAAGCGCGAAGTTTTCGCGCTTCGAATTCGATCGAAACCAGCGCCCCCTCCATGCCAGTCGGGACGATGTATATCTGTCTTATTCCCACATACCCAAGGAACGTATTTAGAGAACCCTTTATCTCTAAATGTGATTAACGACCGTAACAGAAAATGGAAAAAATGTCAAGATAGATAGGCATGGGGGATGGGTCCGTAGGATTGTAGGTCCGTGTGTCCGTAGGTCGAAATGCAGCTTGACGAAAGTATCTCAAAAATCGAAACTCTCGGCGGACTTACGGACTTACGGACTTACGGACTTACGGACTTATTTTTTGTAATGTAAAAGCGATACCTGGTAGGGGGTATCGCTTCAACGTAGGGTTTCTTGGGTTGCTGGGAGAGGATCGCCCGGCAGTGGTGGGGGGGGGTGGCGCGGAAGGCCAAAGATCGTATGGGTGAGCGGAAGCATGGGGCCGCTCAGTCGTGTGATCCTTGAGCTGGGTCCGCTTTGTGCAGCCTTGTGGGGCTGCGGCGCAATCTAGGAAACGTCCTAGATGCGGGTCTCCTCTTTTTTGAAAGGGGCGCGAGGGCATACAGCCCTCGCAAATCAGATCTGAACCGGGTTCAGGTATGGTTTGCAGGGGCATGACCTCTTTCTAAAGAACAAGAAACCATACACGAAAACGGGAATTTTGTCAAGGGTGTTAGGCAAAATAGCCTCTATAAAGCCGTATTTCGAGCCTTATCCACTGTTTACCTTGACGTTTGGTCGTTTTTTCGTTATCCTCCGCGCGCGCATACGTTCCTCATATTGAGAGAGATGCAAACAGGCGCCTCTCTTTCATATCGAAGAACGGTCAAGAACCTTGAGCGCCTTCAACGGTTCAATGACACATTCCTGAGCAGAAAGATACAGAGACCTCCCGACAGACTCGTCACGGGAGGTGTTTGCGTCTTGTCTGCTGCGCAGGTACGAACCCGTACGAGTATCGAGTCTTTATGACTCGAAGGCGGGTTTCCTACCGAACTACGCACTCATTCTCATCACGTCCAGTCACTGCCTCTTCCCCCGGCGTCCCCAGCCGACATGTCTGCTTTGTTGGGGTGGAAGTGGGATTGGTCTCCGTGATTTTCTTACACCTTCATGCCTACCAAGCAGGTGTTCCGTCGCGTTCCTCCGAAGGAGCGAGAGCGGAAGTTTTTCACGTCATCGCGCGATGCGATGGCGCTCCCGGACCTCATCGAGGTTCAACGTGACAGCTATCGATGGTTCCTTGATGAAGGAATCCGCGAACTTATTCGCGAGATTTCTCCAGTGAAGGATTTCATCGGTCGCGATCTCGAATTGTCGTTGGATGATTACTTCTTCGACGAACCGAAGTTCGACGAAAAGACGTCCAAGGAGAAGAAGATCAACTACGAAGCGCCATTGCGCGTGAAAGCTCGTCTTTCAAACAAGCGTACGGCAGAGTCGAAAGAGCAGGAAGTGTATCTCGGTGAATTGCCGGTCATGACGGATCGCGGCACGTTCGTGATCAACGGCGTTGAACGTGTGGTCGTCAGCCAGTTGGTTCGTTCCGCTGGAGCGTTCTTTACGGCGGAGATGATTCGCGGTCGTCGATACTACGGCGCCAAGCTCATCCCGAACCGTGGAGCCTGGTTGGAATTCGAAACGGATGCGAAGAACGTGATTTGGGTAAAGATCGATCGCAAGCGCAAAGTGGCGGCAACGTCGCTCTTGCGTGCATTCGGTTTGGTGACGGATGAAGAAATCACCGCGCTTTTCAAAGACGTGGATACGCATCCATTGAATCACTACATCGAATCGACGATTGCCAAGGATGCGGCGAAGACTGAAGAGGAAGGAACGATCGAAGTCTACAAGCGTATTCGTCCAGGCGATCTCGCTACGGCTGATAACGCGAAGTCCCTCATCCACTCCATGTTCTTCCGTTTTGAACGGTATGACTTGGGAGCTGTGGGACGCTTCAAGTTCAATCAGCGCTTTGGGATGCCATCGGATCGTGAAACGGTTACGTCTGAATTGAATCGTATTTTGAGCAAGGAAGATATCGTCACGATTTTGCGTGAAATCATCCGACTCAACATCACGCAGGAAGATCCAGACGATGTTGACCACCTTGGAAACCGCCGCGTGCGCGCGATCGGTGAATTGGTGCAGAGCCGTTTCCGCATCGGGTTGGCTCGCATGGAGCGTATCGTGAAGGATCGCATGTCCACGCAGGATGTGAGTACGCTCACCCCGGCGAAGTTGATCAATGCGCGTCCGGTGATCGGGGCGGTTCGTGAATTCTTCATGAGCTCGCAGCTTTCGCAGTTCATGGACCAGACAAACCCGCTTTCGGAACTCGAACATAAGCGTCGTCTCTCGGCCATGGGTCCTGGCGGTCTCACGCGTGAGCGCGCCGGCTTTGACGTGCGCGACGTGCACCGTACGCACTATGGACGTATTTGTCCGATCCAGTCTCCGGAAGGACCGAACATCGGTTTGGTGGGCCATTTGGCGAGTTATGCCCGCATCAATGATTTCGGTTTCATTGAAACGCCGTATCGAAAAGTGAAAGCCTGGGCGCAGAATGACGGCAAAGACATCGTTGGCGAGGAATTGCGCATGGATGTTGTAGACGGCAAGGGAAAAGTCGTGGCGAAGAAAGGCGAGAAAGTCACGAAGGAATCCGCAAAGGAAATCCAGGATCGCATCACGCTTGATCGTCTCCCGATCGTGCCATACGTGACACGTGAAATCGTGTACTTGAACGCGTTTACGGAAGAGCGTGGAACGACAGCTCCGGCAACAACACCGATTGATCAGAAGACCGGTCGCTTCCTCGTGGAGCGCGCCGCTTCTCGAAAGCACGGTGAAGCGACCACGTTGGATGTCGCGGAAATCGATTACGTGGACGTGTCGAGTAAGCAGTTACTTTCCATTGGTACATCGCTCATTCCGTTCATCGAAAACGATGACGGTCACCGAGCGCTCATGGGATCGAACATGCAACGTCAAGCCGTGCCATGTATCCGTCCGGATGCGCCGATCGTTGGAACGGGCGTGGAACGTCGTGCGGCGGTTGACTCCGGTCACGCATTACTCGCACCGGTTGACGGCGTGATCGTATCGGTCGACGGAAAGCACGTTGCTTTGCAGACGCCGGAAGGAAAGACGCATCGCTACGACCTCATCAAATTCCAGCGTTCGAACCACAGCACGTGTATTGACCAACGCCCAACGGTTTCCAAGGGTGAACAGGTTTTCGCCGGTCAAGTACTTGTGGACGGAACATCGTGTGATCACGGAGAGCTCGCACTCGGACAGAATCTCTTGTGTACGTTCTTGTCTTGGGACGGGTATAACTACGAAGACGCCATCATTTTGTCTGAGCGTCTCGTGCACCATGATCGCTTTACGTCGATTCACATCGAACATCATACGATCGACGTGCGTGATACGAAGCTCGGTCCGGAAATCGTAACGAGCGACATCCCGAACGTGTCAGAAGAAAAGCTCAAGAACTTGGATGATCAGGGCATTATCCATATCGGCGCGGAAGTGAAGGCTGGTGATATTCTCGTCGGAAAGATCACCCCAAAGGGCGAAACTGATCTTTCGGCGGAAGAAAAATTGTTGCGTGCGATTTTCGGCGAAAAGGCTCGAGACGTGCGTGATTCTTCGTTGTATTTACAGCATGGTGAACACGGTCGCGTGGTTGACGTGAAGACGTTCACGCGTGAAGCAGGGGATAAGCTCCAGCCAGGCGTGATTAAGCAGTACGTGGTGGCTGTGGCAGACCTTCGAAAGGTCCAGGTCGGTGATAAGCTCGCCGGTCGTCACGGAAACAAGGGTGTCATTTCCAAGATCGTTCCGATCGAAGATATGCCATTCCTCGAAGACGGAACGCCGGTTGACGTGATCCTTTCTCCGCTCGGCGTCGTTTCCCGTATGAACTTGGGTCAGGTGCTTGAAACGCATCTTGGTCTCGCGGCAAATGCCCTTGGGTATACCGTGGCATCTCCGGTGTTCGACGGCGTGTCGGAAACCACGATTCACGAAGAGCTCATCAAGGCCGGTATGCCGGAGAACGGAAAGATCCGCATCTTCGATGGACGAACGGGTGATGCATACGATCATGCGCCAACGGTTGGGTATATCTACATGTTGAAGCTTAACCACATGGTGGAAGACAAGATTCACCAGCGTTCGATTGGTCCGTACTCGTTGATCACGCAGCAGCCATTGGGCGGTAAGGCGCAGTCCGGAGGTCAGCGTTTCGGAGAAATGGAAGTGTGGGCGCTCGAAGCCTATGGCGCGGCGCATACGCTCCAGGAAATCTTGACCATCAAGTCTGACGACGTCCCAGGACGCTCAAAGGCGTACGAGGCGATCATCAAGGGTGAACCGATTCGCAAGGTGAACGTTCCAGAATCGTTCAACGTGTTGGTCCGCGAATTGAAGGGATTGTGTCTTGATGTGGAATTGTTAAAGGATGGCGTTCGTATCGATGAAGGCTCGAATCGTTCTGAAGGGTTCCGCCAGCGTCAGCCTGCTATCGCCGCTGCGCCAGCGCCGGAAGATGAAGATATGATTTGGGGCCCAACCGGCGATGTCGAACCTCGCGAATTACAGGAGGCTGAAAAGCCATCCGTTGATACGATCTAATCCTCGTCTATCTTTATGCCATTCTTCCAAACGGAGAACATCAAAACGACCGACTTCGACGCCATGCGTTTGAAGTTGGCGTCGCCGGAATGCATTCGTGGCTGGTCGTACGGGGAAGTTACGAAGCCAGAAACGATCAACTACCGAACGCAGAAGCCGGAAAAATCCGGATTATTCGCTGAAGAAATCTTTGGACCATCCAAGGACTGGGAGTGTTACTGTGGAAAGTATAAGAAGATCCGCTACAAGGGGATCGTGTGTGACAAGTGTGGCGTGGAAGTCACGCACTCGCTCGTCCGTCGTGAGCGCATGGGTCATATCGAACTCGCCGCTCCGGTGAGCCATATCTGGTTCCTTCGCGGCGTGCCGTCCAAAGTCGGTACCACGCTCGACATGAGCGTGCAGGCTCTTGAGAAAGTTATCTACTTTGCGAACTTCATCGTGACGGATGTTGATGAGGATTTGCGCGTGAACACGCTCGAGCAGCTTCGTGCGGAATACAAGGGAAAGCGCAAGGGGATCGAATCGGAATATGAGCGTGAAGTGGAACGTGCGAACGCCAAGGCGGCTCAGGAAGGATTGAAGAAAAAGGAAGCGGAAGATCTTTTGGAGAAGCTCCACCAGACCAAGATGAATCGTCTCGAAGAACTCGATGATGAATTCGGATCCGCTGAAAAAGAACTCAAGGATCTCAAGCCGCTCAAGGTGATGTCCGAAGTCGAATACCACGAACTCTCTTTGAAGTTCGGCCACGTGTTCGAAGCGAAGATCGGCGCTGAAGCCGTGAACGAATTGTTGGGCAAGATGGATGTGTCGGCTACGGTTGAAGTGCTCCAGAAGGATCTTGAAACCGCTTCCGATGCCAAGCGCGATCGTGTGATCCGTCGCTTGAAGCTCTTGAAGTCGTTCATCATCCAAGGACTTGATCCGAGCTGGATGATCTTAAAAGTCGTGCCAGTGATCCCACCGGATTTGCGTCCGATGGTTCCGCTCGATGGCGGTCGTTTTGCGACCTCTGATTTGAACGACTTGTACCGTCGCGTGATCAACCGCAACAATCGTCTCAAGCGTCTCGTGGAATTGAATGCACCGGAAGTCATTACGCGAAACGAGAAGCGTATGCTTCAGGAAGCGGTGGACTCGCTCATCGACAACAGCGCGCGCCATTCCAAGACCGTGATCGCGGCAACCGGAAAGAAGCGTCAGTTGAAGTCGCTCGCAGACTCCCTTAAGGGTAAGCAGGGTCGTTTCCGTCAGAACTTGCTCGGTAAGCGTATCGACTACTCCGGTCGTTCGGTCATCGTGATCGGTCCAACGCTTCGTATGGACCAGTGTGGCTTGCCAAAGATCATGGCGCTCGAATTGTTCCGTCCGTTCATCATTTCGGAATTGATCAAGCGTGAAGTCGTCCATAACATTCGTAGCGCGAACCGATACATCGAAGCGGATCATTCGGATGTGTGGGATATTTTGGAAGTGATCGCGAAGAACGCCGTGGTGCTTTTGAACCGCGCTCCAACGCTTCACCGTTTGGGTATCCAAGGATTCCAGCCGGTGTTGATCGAAGGAAAAGCCATTCAGATCCATCCGATGGTTTGTTCCGCTTTCAACGCGGACTTCGACGGAGACCAAATGGCCGTTCACGTTCCGTTGACGGATGAGGCTCGCCAGGAAGCACGCAACCTCATGTTGTCCACGAATAACTTATTGAAGCCGGCTACTGGTCAGCCAGTGGCGCGTCCGGATAAGGATATCGCGTGGGGAGCGTTCTACATGACGACCATGCTTGAGCCGGCAGAGGGCGAGAAGGTGAAGACATTCGGATCCGTCCGTGAAGCGGTGTATGCGTATCAGGCGGGAAAGATCGACATCCGACAGCGTATCAAGACGCGCCTTCCGATTGAGTACGGCGGTACGATCGTGGAAACGAACGTCGGACGCTTGCTCTTGAACGAACTTTTCCCGAAGGAAATCGGATTCCGCAATGAACCGATTGGCGTCAAGCAGCTCGCAGAAATTACGCGCGTCACGATTGACGTCCGTGGATTCGAGCGTACGGCCCGCTTCCTTGATGAAGTCAAAGAGATGGGCTTTAAGTACGCCACGAAGTCTGGCTTCTCGTACGGCATGGGCGACCTTCCGGATCTCGAAGCGAAAAAGAAGCTCTTGCTCGAAGAGGGCGAAGGAAAGGTTCGTGATATCGAATCGCAGTACGCAGAAGGATTGCTCACGAAGTCCGAGCGTTATAACCAGATCATCAAGACATGGTCGGACGTGAAGGATCGTGTGCAGCGTTTATGTAAGGAATCTCTTGATCCAAGCGGAACGATTTACTCCATGATCGAATCCGGTGCTCGAGGTTCTATCGGTCAGCTCACGAACGTGTCCGGCATGAAGGGTTTGGTGGCAAACCCATCTGGAAACATCATCGAGCTTCCGGTGAAATCTTCGTTACGCAAAGGTCTTGATGTGCTTGAGTACTTCATCTCTTCCCACGGTGCCCGAAAGGGTTTGACCGATACGGCCTTGAAGACCGCGAACGCCGGATACCTCACGCGTCGTCTCGTGGACGTGGCGCAGGATGTGGTAGTCGGTGAAGAAGACTGTGGCGACACGATCGGTGTGCTTCTCGAAGCCAAGGAATGTGAATACATCGGTGAACCATTGCTTACGCGTTTGATGGGTCGCGTGCTCATGAGTGATTTGAAGGATGGCACGACGAAAGAAGTGTTGCTTCCAAAGGGAACGCTCATCACGCAGGATCACATTAAGCAGATCGAAAAGAAGGATCTTCAGGAAGCGCATGTCCGTTCCGTGTTAACGTGTCTCTGTAAGCGCGGCATTTGTCAGCAGTGCTACGGATACGACCTCTCGTACAACGAGCAGGTGAAGATGGGAACGGCCGTGGGTATCATCGCTGCACAGTCCATTGGTGAACCGGGAACGCAGCTTACGATGCGTACCTTCCACATGGGAGGCGTCGCCGGTGGCGACATCACGATGGGTCTTCCTCGCGTGGAAGAACTCTTCGAAGCTCGTACGCCAAAGCGCAAGGCGGTTGTGACGGAAGTTGCCGGTAAGATCAAGATCATCGCAGGTGAACGTCGCATCATCGAACTGACAAACGGTGAACGTGTCTTCGATACGAACTCCGGTGGCAAGATGGTCTGCGTCGAACACATCGCTATGCAGGAAGATGTCTTCGTCCGCGAGACGGGTGACAAGGCCCAGGTCAAAGATGGCGTAAAGGTGAAGGCCGGACAGACCTTGATCCTCAAGGCGGACGGCACGGAAATGAAGGCCGAACATGATGGAACCGTCGCCACGCAGAGCAAGGGCTTGAAGGTGATTTGGGAAGGTCCTGCCGTGTTGGAGTATCCGGTGCCTGTCGGCTTCCAGTTGCTCGTGAAGGATGGTGATGAAGTAACGCCTGGAGATGCGTTGACCGAAGGTCACATGGACCTTATCCAGCTCTTCCAATTGAAGGGTCGCGAAGCGGTCATGCGCTACGTCTTGAAGGAAACGTTGTTCATCTACGCCTCGCAGGGACAAAAGCTCAATGCGAAGCACGTGGAAATCATCATCCGTCAGATGTTCAGCCGCGTGTACGTGAAAGACGCTGGTGATACGGAACTCTTGCCGGGTGAGGTGGTGGATCGTGCCCGTTATCGCATGGAGAATGAGCGTGCAGAGGAAGAGGGCAAGAAGCCGTCTATCGCTGACGATCTCTTCATGGGTATTACGAAGATCTCCCTCTCTACGGAATCCTTCCTTTCCGCCGCATCCTTCCAGGAGACGGCTAAGGTGCTCATCAACGCCGCGATTACCGGCAAGATCGATAACCTTGAGGGGTTGAAGGAAAACGTGATCATTGGTCGCTTGATTCCTGCAGGAACAGGGTTCCATGCCGGAGAAGAGTACCAGACCGATGAGGAGCTTGATGAAGCTTACGAAGGGGATACTGGTCCCGCTGTCGCATAAGGGCAGAGAAGATAAAAAAACCTCCCCGAGTGATCGGGGAGGTTTTTTTAATGGGACTTATTTCTTTTTTTGGCTTGGCTTTTTTCCTTTTAGCCACGCAGCTTGTTTTTTTGGCGCTATGGCGTGCGTCGGAGTATTTGCGAAAACGGATTCTCGAGTTCGCTTTTCATTCGTGATGTGAATGCTGTTCCCTGCAGCTTCATCCCCATCCTTCTGTTCTTGAAAAGACGCCAGGATTTCACTAGCGCGATGCTTCATGCGTTCCACGGTTTCTGGATCAAGCGAGAGTCGGGAGGGAAGATTCTTGATTTCCTTGATGGCGCGACGATACCCGTTGATGATCGCTTGTTCCACCTCTTCTTCAGGGATATGTGCGCGTCCTTTTGTCATGTTTTCCGCTAGGATGTCCTTCATCGTGGAAAAATGCTCCTCCCAGCCTGTTTTTCCGGCAAGGAACGCATCGCCGTGCATGAGGATTTGCACCATACGCTGCGTAAATTGGTCTTCGGCCGCCTGTTCGATTTCGATTTGGCGTTTTGACGTCTCTTGTGAAAGGGAAATCAAGGTCGTTTCTGGGGGAGAGATCGTGTCATCTGGAAGGGATGGGGTTTGGGGAATCGTTTCGATGTTGAATGATTTCGGCGTAGAGCCTGATTCTTTCATATGGCAAGAGTATGCCATCGCAGGGGCTGATTGGTAAATGGGTGATTGGGAAATGCTCAAGCTTTGCCGCCCTCTCGCGTTTCGCGTACGCTATTCCTATATGCAGCCCGTGCGCGTGATTGGCATTGATCCTGGTTTTGGCCGGACGGGTATTGGGATTGTCGATATGAAAGGCGCGGATGCCGTGCATGTATGGCATAGCGTGGTCGAAACATCTCCCAAGATGTCATTTGTGGATCGTTTGACCGCGGTTCGATCCGATATCGCCGAAGCGATCCGACGTTTTGCTCCCCAGGTTTCCTGTGTGGAGTCGTTGTTCTTTCAGTCGAATGCTAAAACCGCGATGCAGGTCGGTATGGCTCGCGGCGTGATCCTCCTTGCGCTCGCAGACGCCGGTCTTCCAATCGTGGACGTGACGCCGAATCAGGTAAAGCAGGGGATTGCCGGATGGGGAGGGGCGGATAAGAAGCAGGTGCAGGAAATGGTGAAGCGCCTTTTAAAGCTCAAAGAAATCCCAAAGCCGGACGATGCTGCAGACGCGCTTGCGATTGCGATCGTGGGAGGGTTGATGGGAAGGGGAGTGGGGAGAGGGGTAGCTTGACGAAATTATTTGAGAAATCGGTACATACCATGGCCGTATTTCCTCGATTTCTTTTTACGAAAACCCCCGAATTTCCCCCGTAAAATCAGGCCTTTTTTTATGGAAAAACCCCTTCCCGTCCTGGGGATGCCATGCTAGGATTTGCCTGTAATATGCAACTCTTTTGGCACGGGTATTCCAGCATCCGTATTGAAGCGAAGAACGGAGATCAGTCTTGTACGATCATCACGGATCCGTTTGAGAATGAGAGCGCCATTCGTTTTCCACGTACCGTGGAATCAGATGCCGTGCTTTTGAGTAAAGAGGATCGTTACCTCTTTAACCTTGAAGGCGTGAATGGATCACCATTCATTATTTCTCGTCCGGGTGAATATGAAGTTAAAGGCGTGTTCGTGAATGGCATTAAAGATCCGAAAATCGCTGAAGACAATATCATCTACCGCATTTTCGCCGAAGGGATTTCCGTGGCATTCTTCGGTCAGCTCAAGCGTCGTCCGACGAATGATGAACTCGAGCGCTTGGAACGTGTGGACGTGCTCATGCTTCCGGTTGGTGGGGGAGATGTGATGGATTCGTCGCTTGCCGCAGAAGTCATTAGTGATATTGAGCCTCGGATCGTTGTACCGTTGTACTATGACCTTCCTGGCTTGAAAAAATCTTTAGGAAACGTTGAAACTTTCTGCAAGCACATCGGATCCTGTCAACGTGAAAACATGAATCGTTTGAAGATTCAGCAGAAGGATTTGCCGGCGGATACGATGTTGGTTGCGGTGCTCGAACGCGCGTAAATCTATGGCAAGAACGAATCGTTCATCGGGTTCTGTTCGTGTGGGTTCGGAGGAAGAGTTCTCCGAAACGCCACGTTTGTTAAACGATGAGGAAAAGCGTCAGCTCATTTTGGCGCATGCCGCTTCTCGTGCGCCGAAAGATCCGGTGCAGCGGGCGACGATGTGGGCCGGGATGTTCGTAGCCCTTGCGGTCATCGTTGGCGGTTGGTGGATGAGCGTAGGCGGCCGCATCCAGCAGGGGGTGGGTAATGCCGGTGAAAAAGATTGGAAGGCGATGGGAGAGCAATTGGATACCTTTACGGAGCGACTTCGCACGGACCCGATCGTGAACGCGCCAAATATTCCAAGTCCAACAAGCGCTGCGTCTGCGGCTGAAGATATCGATATGGTTCAGGCGGTCGTTGGAAGTGGGAATGCCAAGGCCGGTCGTGATGATCTGATGGGGCCTGGGGGAAGCTATTCATCGACCTCGTCTCCTGACGTCCCTTCGGATAAGCCTGTTCCTTTTGAAGAAGTCGTTGATCCAAATGATCCGGGATTGACCCCAGAATCCGCTCAATAAGCTACACGTATGTCTGCTCGAAAAACACCAGAACCAGAGGCTCAAATCAATATGCCGATTCCGGCAAAGAATCAGATTGGTCATGTTGAACCAACCTTGATTACGGATGAAATGCGCAAAGCGTACATCGACTATGCCATGTCGGTGATCGTGAGCCGTGCCTTACCGGACGTGCGAGACGGTGCAAAGCCGGTGCATCGTCGTATTCTCTTTTCCATGTGGAAAAACGGATTGCGCTCGTCGGCTCGATTCAAGAAATGCGCTTCGGTGGTTGGAGACGTGCTCGCGAAGTACCACCCGCATGGCGATACGGCTGTCTACGATACGCTCGTCCACTTGGCACAGGATTTTAAATTGCGATACCCGCTCATTCGAGGTCAGGGAAACTTCGGTTCGCTCGATGGAGATAGCGCGGCTGCTTATCGATATACGGAGTCCAAGCTCGAAACGATCGCGGATGAAATGTTATTGGACATTGAAAAAGAAACCGTCCAATTCGCTCCGAACTTTGACGGAGCGGAACAGGAGCCGACCGTGTTGCCGGCAAAACTCCCGAACCTTTTGTTGAACGGAACGCTCGGCATCGCAGTCGGTATGGCGACGAATATTCCGCCGCATAACCTTACCGAAGTCTGTGATGCGATCGTTGCATTGATCGACCAGCCGGAACTTGAGGTGGAGGACCTCATGAAATTCGTGAAGGGTCCGGATTTCCCGACCGGCGGCGTCATTTACAACAAGGCGGATATTCTGAGTGCGTACGCCACGGGAAAAGCAGGGATCGTGATGCGTGCGAAGGCGGAAATCGTTGAGCAGAAAGCTGGAACGTTCCAGATCATCGTTACCGAGATCCCGTACCAGGTGAACAAGGCGACCATGCTCGAAAAGATCGCTGAACTCGTCCAGACCAAGCGTATCGAAGGTATTCGTGACCTCCGTGACGAATCTTCCAAGGGTGAAGTCCGCGTGGTGATCGATTTGAAGAAGGATGCGTACCCGAAGAAGATTTTGAACCAGTTGTACAAGCTTTCGCCATTGCAGGAAACGTTCCACGTGAACATGCTCGCGTTGGTAGATGGCGTGGTGCCGCGCGTGCTTTCGCTCAAGCAGATGCTGGAAGAATATATCAAGCATCGCCGTGAAGTCGTGCGTCGTCGTACGGAGTATGATTTGGCCAAGGCGAAAGATCGCGCACATATCTTAGAGGGATTGCGTATCGCGTTGATCAAGATCGATGAAGTGGTTGATACCATCAAGAAGTCGAAAGACCGCGATGATGCGCGCGTGAACCTTATCAAGAAATTCCGTCTCACCGAGCGTCAGACGAATGCGATTCTTGAAATGCGCTTGCAGCAGTTGGCGAACCTCGAGCGGCTCAAGGTGGAGCAGGAGTATGACGAAAAGATGAAGTTGATCGAAGAACTCGAAGCCATCTTGAAGTCCGCAGCGAGAATGCTCGCCGTGATTCGCGGTGAGGTGGTGGATATGCGTGAAAAGTTCGGCGATGAACGTCGCACGAAGGTGATCGCCGGTCCGGTCGGAGAGTTTTCCACGGAGGACTTGATTCCAGACGAACCAACCGTGGTCATTATGACCGCAGATGGTTATATCAAGCGTCTTCCGCCAGACACGTTCCGTGCGCAGCATCGTGGCGGCAAGGGCGTTTCCGGACTCACAACCAAGGAAGAAGACCAGGTCGAACAGCTTTTCAGCACGACCACGCATGCAGATCTCATGTTCTTCACCACACGCGGACGCGTGTTCCAGTTGAAGGCTTATGACGTTCCACAGGGGAGTCGTACGTCCAAAGGACAAGCGATTGTAAACTTCCTCCAGCTTGGACCTGGAGAAAAGGTTGCTACCTCGTTGGCGATGGACGATATCGAAGGCGATAAATACCTCGTGATGGTGACGAGCCGCGGAACGATCAAGAAGACGGAGCTTTCCGAATTCGATAATGTCCGTCGATCCGGATTGATCGCGATCAATCTCCATGAGGGCGATGACTTGCGTTGGGTGAAGCCGACCGTGGGGGAAGATGATATCTCCCTTGTGACGAAGGCAGGGCAGAGCATTCGCTTCAAAGAAGCAGATGTCCGTCCGATGGGTCGTACGGCATCTGGTGTTCGCGGCATCAATCTCAAAAAAGACGATGAGGTGATCGGTATGGACGTCGTGAATCCGGCATTGGCCAAAAAGGGATTGCTTGAACTCTTTACGCTTGCGGAGAACGGGTTGGGTAAGCGAACGGATTTACGCGAATACAAAGTTCAGGGTCGTGGCGGTTCCGGCATTCGCACCATGCGCGTGACCGGAAAGACGGGTGGCGTTGTAGCGGCATTCATTTCTTCCAAAGAAGATGATCGCGACTTGATGATCATTTCAAAGAAAGGCATTGTCCTGCGCACACCATTCAAGAATGTTTCTTCCTTGGGTCGCGATACGCAAGGAGTTCGCGTGATGCGCTTTAAGGAAGAGGGCGATATCGTTTCCAGCGTCGCTTTCCTCAAAGCGGATGAAGGTGCAGATGCGGAAATCGTCTAACGATAACTACCTACATCGAAAATAGGACGATGCGCACGTGCACATCGTCCTATTTTCATTTTTTCGGTATACTGTTTGCGTATGTTGCCAATCGTGAAGGGATTTTTTCGTCTTCTGGAGTCCTATCTCTTCGTCCTTCTCGTGGCATGCGTCGCCGGATTGCTTTTTCCAAGCGTTGTTTCTGGATGGTCTTCGTACGGACAATTATTTCTTTCGATTATTTTCTTTTTGAGTACGTTGAAAATGGATCTTTCCCGATTTCGGGACGTGGCGAAAGATCCTTGGATGCTCCTTATTTCTTCGGCATTCATGCTCATTGTTTTCCCTATCGTTATTTTTCAAATTACGCAGGCTATTTCACCATCACTTGCCATTCCCTTTATGCTCCTCGCGGCTATGCCAACGGGGATGACCGCTCCGCTTCTTTCGGACGTCGTCGGAGGTCGAACGGATCTCGCGCTCGTGATCACCATGATCACGTCGCTCTTCGCTCCATTTACCATTCCGTTCATCGTTCAGCTTTTGGCTGGTTCCGCAGTGACGGTCGGTTTTTGGACCATGGCATGGAGTCTCATGAAGGTGATGATCATTCCGATGGCACTTGCCATGATCGTACGTCATTTTTTTAAAAAAGCAGTTTCCGTATCCATGTTCACGTTTAAACCGGCGTCGCTTTTGCTGCTTGCGGCTTTGATCGCGGGCATTATCGGACAACAGATCGGGGCGGTCCGCGAGATCGCGAGCGGAAAATTCACCATGACGATCATCGCGCTCTTTTTGCTCTTTGCTGCATTCCATTTTATCGGATACGCCGTTACGCCATGGCGATCCATTCCCGAGCGTCTTACGGTGAGCATTTGTCTTACGTACATGAATTTTACGCTCGCGATTTTTTTAGCAGGCCAGTTTTTCCATGATGCGCATATTTCCATCGTCGTCATCCTTTCTATGTTGCCGTGGACGCTTATGGTGATCCCGTTCCGCCTTGTCGCGAAACGATTACAACCGTCCCCGGCGAAGTCCTGATCAAACGTATTTTTTGCATGTATTCTGGGCTTTATTGAGCTTTTTTTGGTATGCTATCATTGACATACGATCAAAAGTATGGCAAAGATAACGACCCACCAAGGGAGGTGCGTGTGAATCGTTTAACGGTTGTGGTGACAGAAGAAGGTCACCGATACTATGTGATCATTGGAAAAGAAACCAGAGGTCCGTTCCCGGAATTCCCAGAAGTGCGCATTGTTCGTTCTTCGGAGGGAGCGTGTACCGTTCAGTTTGTATGTGCCAAGTTTTCGGAAAAAGCGTATAACCCCGATCCGGAAGTATTCTTTTTAGAGAGTTCGCCCGCGAAGCGCTCTGACGGATCTCGGAAGACGCCAAGTCAACCGGCGAACGATCGGCCATCAAGTCGACCCCCGTCGACATCGTAAACGTCACGTTCGTTCTTTTCTTCTTTGCTTATCGCATTCTCGCGATGTTGTATGACCCCGCCCACGGCAATAGCTGTCGGCGGGGTTGTGATATGGGGAAGGGAAGAGAGAAGCGGGTAGAGGGGAGTGTGAACCGGAAAGAAATAAAAAAGAGCACGATGGCATCGCGCTCTTTTTTATTTCGTATTTTTTCTTACAAAATCTTATCAACCAATCCGTACGTCATGGCTTCTTTGGCGTCCATGAAGTTGTCGCGTTCCGTGTCTTCTTCGATCTTCTTGATGTTCTGGCCGGTGTGTTTGGCAAGGATCTTGTTTAACTGACCCTTAGTTTTGATAATGCGTTCTGCGCGGATCATGATATCCGTGGCCTGGCCTTCCACGCCGCCAAGCGGTTGGTGGATCATGATCTCGGAGTTTGGGAGCGCGAAACGTTTGTTCTTCGCTCCGCCCGCGAGGATGATCGCGCCCATGGAGGCGGCCATGCCCATACAGATCGTGCTTACGTCGCAGCTCACATGCTGCATGGCGTCGTAGATCGCGAGTCCGGCGGTCACGCTTCCGCCCGGAGAGTTCACGTAGAGTTTGATGTCTTTGGTTTTATCCTGGCTTTCCAAAAACAAGATCTGCGCCACGATGATGTTGGCGATATCGTCATCAATCGCGCTGCCGAGCATGATGATGCGATCTTTGAGCAAGCGGGAGTAGATGTCGTATGCGCGTTCACCCATCTGCGTCTTTTCGATCACGGTTGGGATCAGGTATCCGCGAGGGGACTGGGATAGAAGAGAATACGGGGTATTCATAGGTATTGGCAGTCTAGCAGGGAGAGTGCTAGTTATCAAGGGCAATGATTTTTGCCCGTCCGTTTTCTAGGATTTCAAGCTTTCCACGGATGCGAAACGCTGCGGCGCCCGGATGTCCACCGCCACCGAGATAGGCGGCAAGTTTATCGACATTTCGTTTGTGTCCACGAAACGATCCGCTCACCAATCCGTCCGAATGCTCTTTGAGGAAGAGAACGGTATCTACTTCACCCACGATGCTCGCGAGGAAGTTCACCATTTGTTCCATGAGTTCGGTTGGAACGTCTTCCAGTTCTATCGCGGTAAGATATGTCGATGCGACGCTGAACTGCGGTTCGTGATGCAAGCGCGAGAGGAGCTTTCCCCAAAGCGCGAACGCGTCGAATGATTGATTCTTCCAGAAGTACCGAAGGATGTCGTTGAACCGTGCGCCGTGCGCGATGAGAACGGAACCGGCTTCAAGTGCGCTTACGCTGGTCAGTGGATTGCAGAAGTTCCAGGTATCCGTACACAGTCCGATTAAGAGGCTCGTGCTCATGGCGCTATCGAGCAAGATGTCGTTTTCTTTAAAGAACTGGTAGATGATTTCCGATGTGGAACTCGTTCCCGGAATGACGAGTTTTATATCGCCGTAACGTGCGTTCGATCCGTGATGGTCAATATTCACGAGGACGTATCCTGGTTTGAGGCGGGGGAGGTGCACGTCGACACCCGCGTATTTGAGATTGCTTGAATCAAGAACGATTACGAGGTCGTATGCATCATCAAACACCGTCTCGTCGTTCGTGTAGAGATGGATGTTTGGCAAAAAGCGATAGGTCGGACTTGGCGTATCCACGCAGAAAATCGTTGGACGCTTGCCTTCCCGAATCATCCAGTTGGCCAAGCCAAGCGTAGAACCGAGCGTGTCTCCGTCTGGTTTTTGGTGGGATATCAAAAGAATCCGATTCGAACCTCGGATCAGGTGAAGGAGTCGCTTGAACTCATGCGCGTAGGCTTGCATGCGGATCAAGGATCCTATATCGGATCAGCGGAATCGTCAACGGGAGAACCTCTAAATCCCCTTGTCAGGGGACTTGAGCGCGGTGCTGAGGAAGAACGACTTTTCTCTACAGCTCTCCTCGGCGTTTGAGTTCGTTGATCGTCTCTTCGATGCCGGCGGCGTGTTCTTCGGTGGTATCAATACCCCAGTGAAGTCTTGGGATGATACGAAGACGAAGGCGTTTGTTAAGTTCTCGCTTAATCTCTGGTTCTGCGCGAACCAGAGCCTCGATGGCCTCTTCGGTGCGGCTGACCGGAAGCACGGAAATGGTGCCTTTGGCGTATTTTGCATCCCCGGTGATCTCGGCACGCACGAGCGTGACCATGAGGCCGATCGGAAGTTCCGCGCCACGGACGATACTTTCCGCCAGGGCTTGGTGGAAGTGGCTGACGTGCTTTTCGTGTTCGAGATCCATATCGAGCACTACCGTACACGATGTAAAGGGAATTGGCTAGGCTCTGGCTTATACCCTACCCAAAACCCTGCCTTTCTTGCTAACCTATGCGCATCATATGTATCTCAAGCGCTTGGAAATGCAGGGGTTTAAGACCTTCGCCGTAAAGACGGTACTGGAGTTCTCCCCGGAAGGAGCAAAGCGTCGAGGGGTGACGTCGATCGTGGGGCCGAACGGATCTGGAAAATCGAACGTGGCGGATGCGATTCGTTGGGTGATGGGCGAACAGAGCATGAAGTTGTTGCGTGGAAAGAAGCAGGAGGATCTCATTTTTTCCGGTTCGCAGAACAAGGCACGATCTGGATTCGCGGAAGTCTCCATGACGCTCGTGACCGAGCAATCCGAGTCCGAAGATCTTCCGGCGGAAATTGTGCTCACGCGTCGTTTGTATCGAGACGGGAAATCCGAATTTGAAATCAATCGTCAGCAAGCCAAGCTCGCGGATGTCACGATGTTGCTTGCGCAGTCCGGTATCGGTCAGCGGACGTATAGCGTGATCGGGCAAGGTATGGCAGATGCGATCCTTTCCGCATCTCCAGCAGAACGCAAAGAGTTTTTCGATGAAGCCGCGGGTTTACGTCCGTTCCAGCTCAAGCGTCATCAGTCTGTTTCAAAGCTTGATTCTTCTCGTGAACGTCTCGCGCAAGCGGATGCGCTATTGCGGGAAATCACCCCTCGTCTTTCGAGCCTCGAACGACAGGTGAAGCGGTTGGAGCAGCGCGATGCGCTTGAGGCTGATCGCATCCGTCTTGAAAAGAGTTATTACGGCGGTTCTTGGCATGAGCTTTCCGAGCGCATGGGCGAAGTGAAAATTCGATTAGACGCTGCGCAAGAACGGGAAACGAAGTTCCTCGCTGAGGCGAGGGCGATGCAGGAAGAGTTGGCAGGTATGGAACAGTCCGTTCCGCCTTCGGTGGAGCTAGATCAGCTTCGCCGCAAGATTGAAGAAATCGCCGAAGAACGATCGGTTTTGCGTGAGCGACAGGCGAAATTGTATGCGCAGGTAGAAATCGCCAAAGCCAAAGCGCAGGCGCAGCGGGAGACGCGCACACCTCTTTCCTTTTCGAAAATCATCGAAGCTGTCGAAGTTTCGCAGAAGCAATTAGATACGCTTTTGGATCATGTCCGTCACCCGTCTCCGGATGTGGCAAAAATCAAGCCGATCGTGGAATCGCTCCATGCGCATCATGCGGATTTTTCGAATCGATTGCAGCGTCCAGTCATGGAGGAAGCGCCAACGCCTACGACAGATCCGGAAGTCGAGGCAGCGTTAAAACAAATCGTGCTTGAAATGGATACGTTAACGGCGCGTACGAAAGAGATTCAGGCAAAGATGGCAGAGGTGAACCGTCAGGAGGATGGAAAGCGCGCGCATCTTTTTGAAACGCAGCGACAGTTGAATGCTCGACGTGATGAAGCTCGTCAGGCTGAGCGTGCGGCAAGTGATGCGGCCGTGGAAATGGCGCGTTGGGAAACGCGACGCGACGCGTTCCTTGCAGAGCTTCGCACGCATCGTCCGGATCTCGAGCCTACGCTCGATATCCTCGCGCAAGAGACGGGAAAAGTCGATCAGGTTGATACCCTGCTTCCGCAACTTTCCCGCACCCGTTCCCAATTGGAATGGATTGGAAATATCGATCCGGCGACGCAGAAAGAATATACAGAAACGAAGGAGCGTTTTGAGTTCTTGACCACGCAAGTCGAAGATCTTCGCGGAGCCATCCGTGGATTGGATACCGTGATCGCGGAACTTGATGAAACGATTCGAACGAAGAGCGAACAGGCATTCCATATTTTGAACAGCGAATTCAGCAAGACGTTCCGATCGCTCTTCGGTGGGGGAGAGGCTGCGCTCTTGCAGGTCGCACCGGAGCCGACCGTGGATGAAGAAGGGAATCTCGTTCCTGTCCCAGCGGATGCGCCAGTTGCAGGCATTGATATCCAGGCAACGCCTCCGGGGAAGCGCTTGAAGTCCATCGCCCTCCTTTCCGGCGGCGAGCGCGCGCTTACGTCGATTGCGCTCATTAGTGCCATTATGGCCACGAACCCGTCTCCGTTCATCGTGCTCGACGAGGTTGATGCGGCGCTCGATGAGGTAAATACCAAGAAGTACGCGGACATTCTCGAAGAGCGGGCGAATGCCACGCAGTTCATTGTGGTCACGCATAATCGAACGACCATGCACCAGGCGAGCACGATCTATGGCGTTACGCTTGGGGAAGATGGATCGTCCAAGGTCCTTTCGGTTCGTTTGGAGGATGTGGGGACATTGCAAGGAAAGGGCTAGGTTAACGGGCTTGACAGCATTTTGGTTTTCCGATATAACTCCCAATAGAACTTTGGGCAGCATGTAAACGTGCGCTTTTTTTATCGCCTTTTTCAGGATTCTGGGAGGGGATAGAAAGGGGGCTTGACACATTCGGCAATATCGGCTATACTAGGCCATTAGTGTCAAAGAGTGTTCAAATAAAGGATTGGTGGGCAAGAGGCCTCAAGCAATCCGTTTCCACGACAAGCATGGGATCTAATCGTAGGATGTAGCAGGTCTTCGGACTCGCTCGTACCTATAACTAGATTTCTTGGGAACGGATTGCTCGAGGCTTTTTCGTTTCAGGAGCATGTAAAAAGACTGCCTAATCAGCAGTCTTTTTACATTCGTTGTTTGGTATCGAACGTCTTAGTCTGCGGTGATCGGTGTCACGGTTTCTTCCGACGGTGCTGGTTCGGAGAGCTTTTCTACGCCGACCAAACAGACCGCGCCCCATGGTCGATAGTGGGAGTTAAATGTCTCCTCGTGTTTCGTTCCGTCTGCGTAGATAACTTTGTAATCCAATGAGGCATCAGCTCCGGCATGAGCAGATTCCGTGCACTTGGTTTGTCCGGGCTTTAGATCTGTTGTTTCGATGAGCTTCTTCGGCGGTGCGCCGACGATGTTGTAGATACGCGGTTCTCCAACAGTGACCTCGCGCCCGTCTTTCGTTCCCCAGAATTCATAGGTGATTTCCGTGCCGGTGATATAGGCGTGAATGTAGATGGAATTTTTCGTGTCATTGAGGAATTTGAAATCCGGAGCCGGTTCATAGATCGTGGCATCCGTTCCTGCAGGTTCATAGTAGCTTACACGATAGCTGTGATTGCGGCGTTCGGTGATCTTCATGCCTGAATTCAATGCGGCACGGAAAGCCGTGGTTCCGATTTGGCAAAGTCCGCCGCCGAGTTCCGGTAGTGTTTTGTTTCCTTTGATCACGAGTTCAGGAAGCCATCCATGTTCTGCCGTGATCGGACCGAGGGTTTTGAGCATGGAGAACTCTTCGCCTGGACCGATAAGAGTACCATCAACGCGATCAACGCCGATGGCGATATTTTTGCGTCGATTGGTAGGGGATCCTCCGAAGTTCGATTTGCCGACGCCGATAATTTCTTTGATGCCAAGTTTTTCCGGCCCTTCTCCGGAGAGGGATGCGTCTTGGCGATTCACAACGAGCGGGATTGTCGAGGTCGTCTGAATGTCGCGCGTGATGTTTTGAATGCTCGCGGCATCATCAATCACGTAACCGATGGTGCCTGCCTGAAATGATGTGATCACGCCATTTTCAATCGTGAACGTCCCTTTTTTTCCTTCTTGTTCCAGTCCGGTGAGCGTACGGATGTCTGTATGAAATTTCGTCGGATCAATGGTGAGAGTAGGGGCTCCGGCTGGAGCACTTACCGTGATCCACGTTGAGAACATTTCGTGTCCAATAGGATACGATGTTTTGTCATAAGTTAGGATAACATCCGATTGCGCCCATGTTTTTGCCTGTTCGATAAGCGGTTCAATGTCTTTTTTCGTGAGCGTAGGAACGTTTTCGATATCCGTGAGCATGATCGGGGCGAATCGTAATCGCTCGGCTTGATCGCGGAGTTTTTTGAAGGCTTGGTCGAATTGGATCATGCGTCCTTCTTTCGCTTCGGTAACGCTGATATTCGCTTTTTTCGTTCCAGCCTCCCAGGCGACGACAAGCTTCGCTTCTTGGGGCGGGGTGGCGATATCCGCTGCGGCATGCGTAACGGCTTCTCTGATCCGTGCTTCATCAATGGTTATGCCTACGGGGAGGTTCATGGATTTGATCCGTGCGCTCCAGCGTAACAATGTGTCGCGCAAGAGATTCCCGGATCGTCCGAATTTCATCGCATTCGTGATCGGTCCTTCAATGTCGTACTGGACGAGCTCTTTTGCATCATCCGGCCATTCTTGTGAAATCGTCGTCGCATCGATGGTGATATCACGATTTCGGTAGGTGAAACGAAGCCCGTCTTTGATGCTTTGATCAATGGCTTCATTCATGGCGATACGCGCCTCGTTTTCCGTGAGCCCATCAAGGCGAACGTTGAGGACTCGAACGCCCGGAAAGATGCGATGCTCATAGAGTCGTCCATATCCCCATGCGCTAAAGATCGCGAGACCGATGACGATCGCTGTGACGCCGCTTGCAACCAGCGTCCAGGTGATGACGGCTTTCACTTGTGTTTCTTGCTTGGCCTCTGAAGGCGCTTCGGATGATCGGTGTTTCTTTGCCATACGGGATAGGGGGGTCGGATTTCTTATGATGCTTGCGTCGGCGATGAACCGAGGAATTCATTGATGATATGTCGTGATAATTCTCGGGTCGCCGCATCGGTTGCTTGGACCGGTGCAACGATAATATGGACAGGGGTGTTGAGCGTCGGCGTACCGGCGAATGCGTCTAGCGGGAGGCGAAGGGTTTGGCCATCCACGCATTGCACGGTTGCGATATCTTGCTCAATAGAGGTTACGGTAGCGGAGATGGGAGTCATACGAGGCGGGGCGACTTACTCTTTAATACGTATCGGGATATTTCGTTCGCCGACGTCTCGGATCGGGATGCGGATTTCGAGAACGCCGTTGGTCATGGATGCTTCGGCTTTATCGGCTTTGACGTCGTAGGGGAGGACGATGCTTCGGCTGAAAGCGCCCCAGTAACATTCGCGGTAGAACCAATCTTCCTCGCGGGCGGTATTCTGCGATTCGCGCTTTCCTCGAATGGTCATCAAATCGCCGTGAATGGAGATATCGATATCTTCTGGCTTGGCGCCGGACACCGTCGATCGAACGACGAGATCTTGCTTATCACGAAACACGTCAACGCTCAACTGGCCTTCCTCCATGGAGGATGTCCATTCGTGGATGGGGGAGTGAGATGGGGTCATACGGGCATAGTGTACGATAGCTTGTGGGATGCCGTCGATAGCCCGGTTTTTCTCTCTCGTTTTTGGCTCTCTTGTGGTATACTTTTTTCATCCGCATTTGCGGCAAGATCCATCTGTTTACTCGATTAAAGTCCTGGTGGCATTCTTCAACGCGCGAACAAAAAATTTCTGCGTGGATTTTTGGATTGTGCGGCGTGATCGCAATGGTTTTAACGGTTGTGCAGATTCGTCGTTCAATCATTATGCCGTTTACGGCTCCGGTGGAGCGCCTTGTTGAGATTCGGAACATGCTTGGTCCAACGGATGAAGAAAAAGAAGCGAAGGCAAAACGCTCTGATGCGGATGGGGATGGTTTGTCCGATTGGGATGAAGCGAATATCTATCGTACGTCTTCGTATTTGAGAGATACGGATTCGGATGGTGTTCCGGATAATACCGAAATCGCAAATCAGACGGACCCGAATTGTCCAAAAGGACAGGTATGCCTATTGCCGTCTCTTTCGGCAACCTCTTCTTCGGTGGGGGCGGGTTCGGGATTAATGCTTGATTCAGGGAGTAGCGGCGGGACAATCGTTCCAGATCGAAGTCCGGCATCGATTCGAGCCTTCTTAAAATCTCAAGGTGTTTCGGATGCCGATTTGGCGAATTACTCGGATCAGGCCTTGCTGGATGCGTATGATCAATCTCAAGCGGCGTTTTCGGGAAGTGCGAACGCCGGTTCCTCGAATAGCTCTTCCACGTCAGCATCTTCCTCTGCTCCTACCCCATAACGTATGTCCTCCCGTCCTTCATTTTTCTGGAAGTCCGTTACCGCGATCACGATTATCGTGAGTGCGTTCGCCGGACCGATCGCAAGCCAGTTCCTGATTCCGCAGGCACGTGCGGAAGGCGAGGGGTCTGGTGGCATCAGGGATACACCAACGGTGGTGCCGTGCGGGGTAGGCGTGTGGTGTACGGATATGCGCGCCGCGCAGGAAATCGATAAGGTGAAAGAGCGTTTGGATTTCCAAATCATGTTCCCGCTCTACATGGGCGTATTGAATGCCGTGACGATCGCGGCGCAACAATTGGCGTATGACAGCGCGGAGTGGGTCGCGAGCGGGTTTAAAGGCAATGGTCCGCTCATTGAGATTTTTACAAACGAAAATTACATTAAACAGATTGGATTGGACGCTGCCGGTGAATTCCTCGGGACATTCTCCGAGCAATTTACGGAAGGGATGTTCGGCATCAATCTTTGTCGACCACCGCGTTTTCAAGGTATCGATCTTCAGTTCGCCCTTTCGATTCCAGATTTTGCCATCAATGGCATTAAGCGTCCGAAGCCAAAGTGCGCATGGACACAAATTGTGAGCAACTGGAATGCGACGGCGGATTCATTAGATAATGCAGTCGCGCTTCACAGCATCAAGAGTAGTTTTAATATCGGGGGGAACGATATCGCCTACGGTATTGGTTTAAATACGGCCTTTTTTGACACCGTGGCTCAAAAGAAGGAAGCGGGTGTTTTGGATCGACTCGAGGGTCGTGGATTTAAGAGCGTTCAAGACATGATCTCTGGGAATGTGCGAACGCCGGCTTCGGTGGTTGAAGAGAATGTGAAGGAGCAGATCATTCGCCAACCGAATGCGGCGGAGAACGTAAAGACAACGACATTGCTCCAGAATACGTTTAAGCTCGGTGCGATGCAGATCGGAACGGTGATGATTAGCACGTTCTCGAACGTGCTCGTGACGCGTTTGCTTGGTCGACTTACGAAAGGATTGCTTTCATCTGGAACGAGCGGCATTTCGGTTCCAGATCTTTTGAGTTCCGGGGCAGCACCATTGCTTTCACAGTCCGGTCGATCAGAAGAGATTTTTGCCTCGCAATTCCGCGAAATCCTTACGCCGAACATCGCGTCGTCCGAACAGCAGGATATCTTGGGCGAGATGTTGGGGTGTCCGGATAATGGTCGTACGAAGTGGAATTGTTCAATTGATAGCACGCTTGAGGCCGCGCTCCGAAAGAACGGACATATGACTGTTCGTCAGGCGATCGACAGCGGATTTATTAATGAGCAATGGGAACTTATCCCTTCGACGCAGGCGAAAGACAATCTTGATCCAGGATGTGCGCAGCGTGCGTTCTGTGCTGCAAACATTCGAAAGATGCGCTTGGCTCGTATCGTTCCGATTGGATGGGAGTTGGCGGCGGACTCCGCGGCGAACCAGCAGAAGTGCCAGAGCGGATCTGGATGCATGACGTTGGCAGAAGTTTTGCAGCATTTCGATGATTGTAATGATGCGGGGGAATTGGATGCAGCGCACCCATGGTGTCACCTTATTGATCCGAATTGGGTATTGACCTCATTTCCAACGCAATGCTTGACCAAGGGGTATGGGAATAGCTTTTTAGCTGGAACGAATCAGCGCTTGCAGGAATGTCAGGATACCGTGTCTTGTCTTGAGCGTGATGCGGCGGGGAAGTGCGTGGGAGGATACGGGTACTGTATGGCGGAGCAAACGTTCTGGCAGTTTGATGCAGAATCTTGTCAGGAACAGTATGTGAGTTGCCGTACGTATACGCCGCGCGGTTCAAACGCCAAACCGATCGGGTATCTTCGCAGTACCGTAGATTACGGTTCGTGTAATGACACGAACGTGGGGTGTATGTGGTATGCGAATACGCGCGACACGAGCGTTGCTGCCCGTGATAATGCGAATGCTTGGAATGCTACGTATAGCGGAGCGACTGGAAAGACGTATTTTGATAAGACGATCAGCCGATGCGATGGGCAGTATGATGGATGTACGGATCTTCGCCGTGTAACAAATGGAAAGCCGTCGCTTAACCTCATTCGAAACGGATCGTTCGAAGAGACGAATGATAAAACGGGCGTGCTGACGGGTTGGGTGCATGAGCCGACGGCCTTCTTTGAAGATGCGACGCCGGTTCCGTATCAGGAGCCGTCGATTGCAAGTGGAGCGGCGGCCATGGATGGTGCACGCGGATATATTCCAAGAGTGGCTCCGTCTATTCATGAAGTCGTTCGACTTGCACCAGGACGGCAGTATACGTTTTCTTTCTATGCACGCGGCATTGCGGGTAATACCCGGTCGGCCGGTGCGACTCTGCATTTCTATCGAGCGGATCCAAATAATCCGGATACGCCTCCTAGCAAGAACTCCAGCTTTTTATCGGCGGATACGACGTTCTATCGAAGCGCGACATGTGCCTCGGGCGCAATACCGTTGTATGGTACGAACTCAGGTCAGGTGCACGTGTTGTTGCCGGCCGCGCTTTCGTCTGATTGGCAGCGTTTCGAGTGTTCATTCGTCGCTCCGCCGGAGACGGCATGGAGCCGCATATTCCTCATTCGAGGCGACGGAGATCCGTGGCTTGCGGATGGCGTGAAGTTGGAGGCGAGCGAGACGGCAACGGCGTTTAACGATGGTCTCAATCCAGCGCTCCCTTCGGTTTCCATGAAGGTGCCTCCGGCAGAATTGAACTGTACGGGAAATGACAGTGCAGATCATCCGCTCTGTCAGAAGTTTGCGCGTGTGTGTAAAGAATCAGAAGCCGGATGTCAGGGGTATCGTCCAAAGGGACAGTCTGGCGCGCCGGAAATTCCGGCTGTGCTTACGGCTGCGGATGCTTGTCCATCGGAATGTGTGGGATATGCGGAGTTCCGTAAGCAAGCTTCGCCATTCGATTTGGTCCGCAATACCGAAGTGTCGGTACTGGATGATCCAGAGGACCAATCGATCGCGGCCTTTGTTCCGAGCTCTGCGCGCCTTTGTTCTGCGCAAGATATCGGATGTGAATCTTTCACGAATTTGAAGACGGAAGAGGCTTCTGGGTTCAGCTATCTTCGAAGTTGTGAACAACCGAATGATTCCACGCAAACGTATTACACGTGGGAAGGTTCCGAGGCTTCTGGATATCAGCTCGTTACATGGAGCTTGCAACGCGATACGAATGCGGCGCTTCCACAGGGACCGTTATTGCTCCGGAAGACGGGTCCGGATGGTTCGGTGAAAGATCCGGCAACGTGTAATGCGTTGAGCTACGTGACGGCGCTCGATCCGGATTGTCGTCAATTCTACGATCCGCAGGGAAATGTGTTCTATCAATTCGAATCCCAGACGATTCTTGCGGATACGGCTTGTACGTCATTCCGAAAGGAAGGTTCTACGCGTGCGGATTGTGAGAAGACTGGCGGTGCGTTTTCGGCAGATACGAATCAGTGCGTGTATCAGGCAGTTCCGGAAAAATCTCGCGTATGTGCGTTAACCGTCGCCGGATGTCGCGCCTATATCGGAACGCGAGGTCAGGTTCGTTTGGATGTGTTTAGTGAAGATTTCGCCAAAGAGACGTATGCCGTGAATCCGGGGAGCGCAGCGCCGACATTGAATACCTCTGAGGAATCCGTTCTCGTAGGCGATCGATCGTTGCGTATCCAAATGGGTGGTTCGGGAACGGGAAATGTGACATTCGACGTTCCGACGCAGCCTGGATTGCTGTATGAATTGGAGTTCTGGGGAAAGACATCGTCTCCATCGCCGGTGAATGTTCGCGTGTGGTCATGGGACATGGTGACTGGGAGCGAGGAAACGGTTATCGGAGATGCGACGCTTCGATCGTCGTGGGGTGTGTATCGTATCGGACCGTTCACGGGATCGGCATCAACCAATGGCATGACGCGTATTCAGTTGAGCGGATTCAATGCCTCTCCTTCGTTCATTGATACGATCCGCGTTACGCAGGTGACGGATGTGGCGTATGCGGTCCGCGATTCCTGGAATACCCCGGCATCATGTGATCGTACGCCAGAAGGGGTGTATCAGTCGCAGGCCATGCTCGGATGTCAGGAGTATGTTGATCGTAATAATACCGTTTCGACGCTTCGTCAGTTCACGCGGCTTTGTCGGGAATCCGCCATCGGGTGTTCGGCCTTTATCAATACGGAAAATTCCGAGAGTCCATATGAACAGCGTTGGGAGCGATCATCAGTGGGTCGAACGGAGGTGACGGCGCGTAAGGCGGATCATTTTGAGTATTACATCGAGAGCAAGGATGCCATGTGCCCAAAGACGCAAATCAGCTGTCGTGCCTTTGGGTTGCCGAAGTTCAATCAGGATCGATTGACTCTCGACGGTACGCAAGCGTTTGAGACCGTGTACCTCAAAGACGACGTCACGAAATACGATGATGCGATCTGTACGGAGTCGGAGCTGTTCTGCGAGGCTTTCTCTTTCTCGGGCGGTGGAAAATCCGGCACGGAGTATTTCCGTGCACCATCGGATCATGCTTGCGAGTATAAGACTGGAGCTGTGGTTGCAACGATGCAGAATGGCGTTGCGGCACCGTCGACAGCAGGATGTGATCTTCCAAATCCAGGGCAGTACGTCGGCGCAACGTATGACGGTTGGTTCAAGGTTGGTACGGAGTGTCCATGTTACCCGGCTATGCTCCGCCGCGGATCGACCTTCGGCATCATGTATGCGGGTGATCAGACTTCCGTGGGCTCGCAAGGGTATAACCCGTGGAACGGATCCATGGCGGATCGGTACACGTCGCCGCAGACGTATGAAGGATGGACGGGCGTTTGTCCTGCGACGCAGGCGGAGTGTTCTGAGTTCCGTGATATCGCGGATACGAGCGATCCGGCGCATCCACAAGGTCGTCCGTATTTCGTGATTAATGATGAACGTCTTGATAAAGAGAGTTGCAATGGCAAGGTTGATCCGGGGCGAGGATGCGTGTTGTTCCGTGATACCTCGGATACGTCTTTGAAGTACGATGCGCTCGCGACATTCGATGACTACAAGACGCGCGGATATCAACCGGTCGCTCCGATTGATTGCGTCGCGCAGCCGCAGCATCCTTCTTGTCTCCGATCTGTGATCTCAAGGACGAATGACGTTGTGCGGGCATTGTCGGGAAATGCTACCAGCGCTTCTTTTAACGCATGCGTCACCACTCAGCTTGAACATGGCATAGATACGGATGCTGCTCGTGCAAATTGTGCCGGAGTCGAGAACGGGAACAATTCGAATATCATCCTCAAAGTAAAACCGGATCGTTCATGTTCCCAGTGGTTGGCCTGTAAGACCGGGGAAACGGTTTACGATCAGCAAACGGGTCAGTATAAGAGCATCTGTTCAGAACTCGCCTTATGTAATGACGCGAAGGCAACGGACCAAGGGGAGGGGATTCCGTTCTGTACTGGGTATGTGAATCGTACTTCGAATTCTCTGATTACGATCTTGAAGAAGTATCGAGTCGTTGATGCTGCTACATACGCTTCTCGTGCGGTTGGATTTGGCGCAGTCGATTATAGCGGGTTCACGATCCCGAACCACTTCCAGGTCATGGATGCGACCTTGAAGCCGATTGCGGCCATGCTTTCGCCGGATCCTGCGATCGCCGCCAAGTTTAAGAAGGATTATCGTTTGGCGGTTTCTGTGCCGATAAGTTCTAACGGCGCTCGCGTGCCAACGACAGATGAAGGTAGGGCGTTTTCGGGAACGAGCATGGCATCGTACGCGTGTGTATTCCCGCAAACGAATTCCTACGGCGTTCGTACGAATGCCGCCGGTACGCTGGATGCGAATGGATCGTACTGCTGGTTGCCGCTCGATCAGAGTCCGCCGGCGCAGGTTGGCGTTTCTGGAGCTTCGCTCGTTGCGGATAATTTGAACGGTCCAAGTTTGATCGGTCGTTTTGGGCAGACGGAAAATCCAAATATCGATCAAATCCTTTCCCGAAGTTTCCCGAATACGCAGTGTAAGGCTGCTCCACAGCCGGATTCCCCATTCAGTAATGATTTCGTTCTTGAATGGGATGATTCTACGAATCCGCCGGAGCCGTCCCGTTCGGTGTCGGGATACGGGAATGCAAATTTCTGCGAGTACGGTGAGGATTGTTCTTGCGTGTATAAGCGTGTGAAGTACGGCGGCGGTCGATCGAAATTCTATGAGCCGCTTAGCACGAACGTGGTCAACGCCGTATGTCAGGGTGGACCTCGTGACGGATTGCCGTGCGTGCCAAGTTCAGGCATTCAGGGTAGCCAAGCGGTGAACGTATCCGTGACAACGCCTTCTGCGGATGGGGAAACGCCAGGTACGCAGACGGTTTCGAGCGGCGGTGGGATCAATGCGCAGCGCAATGCGGACAATCGTTGCGGAGAAGGTGGAACGTGCATGCCGATTTCGGATGTTCAGCTCGTGCGTGGCGTGACGGGTCAGTGCTTGGAATACGATGCCTCGCGTCCAGTTGCCGGGGATTCGACGCGAAGCGAGTGCCTTGTATGGAATCCGACCCCGGTGCTCGCTGGTCCTGGAGATCAATATCACTGGAGTCCAACCGCTGGATTCCAGGCTCCGCAGTCATCCGGTCGATATTATTGTTCCAGTCCGGTCAGAGCTCCTCGTGAGCAGCCGTTCAATTCGGAAGCCGCTTGGCCGAAAGATATCCCAGATGAAGGATTCGATTGGGAGTCGGTTGCTCTAGCGGCAGTGTTCCCGCAGTATCTCGCAGCGATGGCAACGAACGATCTAACGAATTTGGCTTTGAATGGTAATGCGATTGATGTCGGCGGAGCGTGTAATGGAGGAGAGGATAATGACTGCAAACACGCGATCGGTCCTTGGCCGAATAGCGAAGGAAATTACGCTGGTCGCATCAAGGCATTGTTCTATGCGGATTGGTTTACGTCTGATGGAAGCTGTACGAACTTCCTTTTCTGGGGTGGATGTACCGGAAATGAAGGTGGTGCTTCCCTGGATGGACATCGAGCAGATGGAACGCAAGAAGGTGGTCGTTGTGAAGCGATTGACGATGAAGACCAGGCTTTCGTGGTGAACCAGGATGCGATGCGTCTCGTGACCACGGGTCAGGGGTCTGGTCGCTCGTATGCTGAATACGCGATCCTGTTCAATCCGTCGCATATCGCCTACGCGGCGCTCGGGAGTCCTCCGCAGGATTGGGAAACGGTCATGGATTACTCTTTAGAAGATTCTGTTGCTAACTTCACGTTTTCGGTTCCGAAGGGGAAGATCGGATGCGGATACAGTGAGGCCTGGGCAGACGTCCATGTGGATGATTACGATGATGAAAAGGACAAGTGGGGCGGAACGGATGATCAGTGGCATGCGACCTTCCAGAAGTTCTTGCAAGAAGGCGGTGGATTATTAAATCGAAGTACGGCAAAAGTGGTGACCGAAGACGGCTCTCCGGGCGGTTTGCCGGTCAAAGTCGATTGCGTTATTCGAGGGGGTTCGGGCTCGCCTGATAATCGCAGTGAAGATGGAACATGTTTCATCAAGACCTGGGAGTTGAACTACCGCGCGGCTGGCCAACAGAAATTCCAGGCCTTTACGCCGGATATCGGCCGTAATGGATTGGATCATCTCTCGCGTCGACCGTTGTACGGAAAGTGCGAATCCGCACATCCGTGGTTCTCTATCCGTGCGGTGTTCGAAGATACGAGTCCGAGCGAAAACGATCTTTCTCCGGAAGAGGTGACTGCTGATCGACTTGTGGGTCCATTCCAATTTGTAGGCTTGTGGGTGACGGCTTGTGCCCCTGGCGATCAGACGCGGTATATCTACATGAAGATGAACATGAATTCGGCTGATGTCTGTCGCGAGCTTTTGGAAACGACGAGCAAGGATAGTCATGAGACGGTTGCGTTTACGGATCGTAACAATGCGAATAGCGGATATAGCATGAAGAACGGATTCAGCTGGAACTCGATGAACATCCCGTTCGGCGCCAGTTTGGCTACCGGGGATGCGGGTATTCAACCGCTCTTCATGACGGGCGTGGCGCAGAAGGATGTGAATCCAACGAATCCGCCAACATTCACATCTCCTGGGCAGACGTATTTCACGGCTGCGCAGTATCCAACGAGCAAGTGGGGAATGTTGAGCAATGTCTTCGCGAAGATCTATCGCATCTACGGATATTACGCACGCGGCGTTTCACGTAGTGACTACGCTTGTACGGATCCGCGCAGTCCGCAGTTCGGACAGTGGTGTCCTCCGGTTGCGAACATGACGAACGGCGAAGAGCTTTCCCGTCAGTATTGCGGTCTTCAAGGCAAATGTCTTCGTGGTGGATTGAATGGTTCGGATATTTTCCAGCAGCATGTCTGTAATGCATTCAGCGGCGTGAACCGAGGTTTGGATTGTTCGTCAGATCCGGATATTTGTCATAAGGCGCCGATGGAGGATCGGAATGGCGTTTTGACGCCAAGCTACGGTCAGTGTCAGCTTTTTGCCGGATATCATCCTGTTTCAGGAAGTGCTGCAGATACGGTTGATGGCACGACCACTGGTGCGTTGAAACAGGAAATCGACGTTCGATGGACGCAAATGGATAGCGGACGTTTCCGATGTGAAGGAGCTCAGTGTCCAACCGAATGCGTTCCAACCGCAAGCACGTATCAGACGGGATGTAGCCGATCCGTGGCGATCCAAAACGGTGCATTCCGATGCCAAGGCAGTGTGCGCGATCCTCAGGACGTGAAAGAAACGATTGATGGACGTCGAACGTTCGCGAGCTACTGTACGCGCGAGAGTCGTAGTAGTTCGGAGTGTCCAACGGAGATTCTTACCGGTACCTGTAATGACAATCGCTGTGAAGGTCATCCATGGGCACAGTGTACGCAAGATAGCGATTGTCATTTCATGGCGCGTAACTACTGGCCATCTGGTGCGGCGAATAATTTCTTCTATTGGACGCGAACGGGATATGAGGATTCCGGCCTTGGTCAGCACGTAGGGAAGTTGAATCAAGATACGAACGGTAGGAACTCGGACTACATTCCTCATGGCGAAAATTTCTTCTACGTTTTTGAACGCGGAGGAACGTTGAATGATGACATGACCTGGTTTACACGTTCACAGACGCTGACAGACGGCACAGTTATTCGTCCGAATAATTCGGCGTACGCAGAGGCGTTCTGGCCAGCTCTTCCAATGGGATATGATATGGGCGGAGGAGCATTGATCGATTCTTGCGATGACGACGATGGCATTTGTTTCTACGCGACGCGTATCAATTCGATAACTTCGGCCATTGGTGATAATGCCATCCTGACGTATGCCCGATGGGATGATACGCCGTTGCTCGCACTCTATCCGGGCTTTAATCCGCATATTTGGTGGTATACCCCCGATGGACTTGTTAGCGATAACTTGAATAGTAATTACGCCGGTTCCGATGCGCGCGAGCCTTTGCAGTGGGCGCGTGTAAATAATCCAAATGACAATCCGGATAGCGAATTAAACGATAATGCTCCATACGTGAGCGTGACGCAGACGGGTGATTATGACGGAGACAGTCCGAATATTTGGGCGCATTACGGTGCGTGTGAATCATTGCCGTTGATGTATCGAGAAGGAGCTTCCGCTTCCCAGAATCGTCCGATTCTCGGTTTGTGCCGAGGTGGTGGGCGTGATGGCGAGGCATGCGCTGAGGATGTGGATTGCCGACCGGCGGATCTTTCTCGTGCGGACTTCGATGATCTTCAGGATGAGGCGGGTTCTTGGTGCAATCCAGTAACCAACGGAAACAACCCGGATGCGGTTGGCGGTATCTACGGGGGTCCATCGAGCGGCGATGCAAACGCGTGTTGGCCGACGGGAAGCGACACCGCGGCGAATCGTCCGGCTCGTGAATCGGATCCGGCAAAGGACTCCAATATCTGTACGCATCCTGCGGGGTACTGGCCGCGTCCGCAGTTCTGCAAAGATCCAAATGATGAATATTGTGGATTGTTCGGGTACGCGCTTACGGATGCGTCGAATAGCATTCGCGACGATCGACCGCTACCAACGGATGTGACGCCAGGTCTTTCCTCGCCGCGTTACTTGCGTCCGGGCGCGCCAGAAAGTGAGATGAGCCCGATTGATGGGAGCTATTCTTACGTGGATTACTACAATCCAACGCCTCCGCATACGGGTGCTCCAGATCCTCGCACGTGTCAGGGTTCGCAATGTCGCATCGCTTCGCTTGATACGTTCAGCGTCAATGGCGTTGCGGAAGGTGTGGTGAATGGCGGATCCGGTAGTCATGTGGCGACGATTCGATTCTACGGCTGGGCCGCGCATGAGCAGATGCCGCTTCGTCGCGTGATCGTTGATTGGGGTGATGGCACGCGTAGTGAATTGCCAGACGCCTACTTGAAGAATCGAAAGCCATACTGTCAGACCGCAAAGGAATGTACGGAAACGTCTGGATTAACTTGTCAGACGGATGCGGATTGTCCTCCAGGCGGCGGTCAATGCGTGACCATGGGAAACTGTTCGAATAGCGCCAATACACGATGCTGGAATGATAGTCAGTGCAATATCGGTGGCGAACAAGGATTCTGCGAGTCGCGGGTGGCGTTCGGGAGCGATGGAAATGCGTGTGAAGAGCAGTACTTCGAATTCCGTCACGCTTTCAGCTGTCTTACGGGAAGTGGACTTACGACGTGTAGCGCCGGAGGCCGTTGCTCGCGCGATCCGAATCGAACGTGTAGCGATGCGAGTGGTTGTGCGCCCGGCGATGCATGTATCACGAATACCGCTCAGTCATCCGGATGTTTCGACAACTCAACGCAGTCTTGTCGATTTACGCCTCGCATCCTCTTGGTTGATAACTGGGGTTGGTGTTCTGGCGAGTGTCGAGCCACGGTCGATTCGCGAACGCAAAAGCCAATGGATGTTTCTGGTTCAGCAATCCGTCATCCGAACGGCGGCTGTTTCGACGCTTCACTCATTAAGAGCAATGTCAGCCTTATGAGTTCGAATACGAATACGATTTCGTATATCGGTCCGAACGAATGCGCTCCGGACCGTGGAACGGATAGCTTTGGCAGCGAGAATACGCGTCGTCCATGGATCGTGTTCCCTGGATCCTTGCAGATCCGTCAGGGAGAGGGGATATAGAAAATGTCAATGAAACTGGACAAATAACAAAAAATGTGTTACCATCACCGATAATCATCAATGATCCCATGCTATGAAATCATTCGCTGAAAACATGCCAGTACCTGCCGCTTCTGAGCCGCCACCGCGCCCGAAGCGTCACGGCCTTAAGCTCGTGAAAACCGATACGTCGTTAGACGATCTCATTCCAAAAGGGAAGCGGAAAGCTCCTGAAGAGCTTGAGGATTTATCCAGCGAATTGGAGGTAGAGCTTTCAGATAATGACCTAGAGGACGTGGACGATGAATTGCGACCCGTGAGGTTGGAGACGGAATTCGCAAGACTTCAGGCTGCGGATGCGAAAAAGGAAAAACGCAAGCCGGTGATGGAATTGGGCGATGAAGATATTCTTGAAGAGGTGGAAGATGCGCCGGTTATGAAGAGGGATGTAGTGGTTAGAAAAGTGAAGTCCCAAAAGCCTTCCACTGAACGAATCAGTGCCGTTCGTCAGGAAAAGGCTACGCGTCGAGCCATGCAGGAAGAAACGTTAGATCGGGAATTAGCTTCAGCTGATCGGGAATTGGGTCGCGATCTCGCGTTCCAAGAAAAGGCAAAAGCTTATCGGGAAGTCGCACATAAGGAAGGGGAAACGATCATGGAAGCTCGCGCTCGCGGGTATGATCAGTTCATCGCTCGCGATGCCGAAGGCGGCTTTCTCGGTTTTCGTTCAGATGTCAAAGAGATTCCTGTTGATTTTGCCTTTAAGGGCGTTGCAGAAGGATTCCGTCATTTAACGGAAGAAGTGGAAGCGACCAAGGCGATGTCTGGCGATATGGCTCAGCGTCGTTTGGCTCAGATTCAAGAAGAGACAATGCTTTGGAGTCAACAGTATGAAGAGGCGGAACGCATGTTTTCTTTCCGCAACATGAAAGATGTGATGGATGAAGACGATGGTATTAGCGTGACGTACGAAGATGGTGATATCTCGGAAGAGGTAAAGCCCGACATGGTCGTCGCGAACGTTTTCTATAAGGAACCGAAGGCGCCTGTAGAAGCTAACGTTGAGCGAGCATTGACCACAGAGGATCGACTGGAAGGAAAGAAGAAAATGCTTGAAGCGGAGATTGCGATGATTGATTCGGAGCTGGATCCTTCCAAGCTTGATGTCCGCGGTCGTCGTATTCGTGAAGATATGGCGGCAGCAAATGCCAAGATCGAAACGCTTCAGAGTGAGATGAAAATGATGAAGAAGATGGATCCGGAAACGCGCGCAAAGATCACGGAAGACATAAAGGAACAGGAGGGTCATATCGTCATCCTCGGTAAGGAGCTTGACGCATGGCAAGATGATGAAGATCGTCCGAAGGAAATTCGAGCAACGCGCAAAGCGCTTTTGGAAAAGTCACATGCCTTGAAGGAGGAGCTTCGTCAGGTAAACGTGCTTCTTGAGGAAGGAGAAGATGTCGACCTTTCTGAGCTTGAGGATGCTACCGAAGATGAATCAGAGGCTTCAGGCGTTAAAGTTTCGCCGACAGCCTCGCAGAAACCAAAAGGAAAGAGCAAGGCGGCATAACGGCCTCGTATAGCATTAGAAACAAAAAACCTCCGTGTTTATCACGGAGGTTTTTTGCGGAATAACGAAAGGAGGGCGTAGGATCTCTTTCGCTTGACATTTCTCATGTGCTCCTCTATCCTGGTTGCATTGACTCGTTCCGGAAGAACGGGTCGTTTTATTAGGAAGCTGATCTTCATGTCGCTTCCCTCTACCCTCACCACTCTACTCTCACGTATGGCTAGCCAAATTTCCCAAGCAATCAAGCAGATTTGCGACGAGAAAAACATCTCGTACGAATCCGTGATCGAAACGATCGAAGCCGCGCTCGCTGCGGCATATCGAAAGGATTTCGGAAATAAGAATCAGAACATCCAGGCGCAGTTCGACCCGGAAAAGTATGACGGTGCCATGGAGGGCATTCGCGTGTTCGACGTGAAGACCGTCGTGGAAGACATGGAGCTCCCAACGGAAACCGCGGAAGAAACAACACGTCCGATGGATGAAGCGGAGTCCGTGCGTGCGATCGCGAACGAATACCGTTGGCGCGGTGTAAAGCGCGAGCCGATTCCTGGCATGGCTTCGGTTTCGGTTGAAGCGGAGGATGATGAGCCAAAGTTCAATCCGAAGACCATGATCATGCTTCGTGATGCGCGCGACATCAAGCCGGATGCGCGTCTTGAAGAAGAGATTCGCGTTGAGCTTTCGATCCCGGCAGCATTTGGTCGCATGGCTGCGCAGACCGCAAAGCAGGTGATCATGCAAAAGCTCCGTGAAGCGGAACGCAGCGTCATCTTCGAGGACTTCAAGGGACGCGAAGGCGAATTGATGAACGTGACGGTTCAACGTCGCGAGGGTCGCATGGTTTTGATCGACCTCGGTCGTGCTACGGGTATCCTTTTGCCGGAAGATCAGATCGCCGAGGAACGATATTACCCTGGTACGCGTTTAAAGGCTTTGCTCCGCGAGGTGACCATGACGCCAAAGGGTCCGGAAATTCGTTTGTCCCGCTCTTCTCCAGAGTTGGTTCAGGCATTGTTCGCACAGGAAATTCCGGAAATCGCGAACGGAATTGTGATGATCAAGTCTATCGCTCGTGAACCGGGTAGCCGCACCAAGGTGTCGGTGATGACGAATGACGATGCGATTGACCCAATCGGTTCTTGTATCGGTCAGCGTGGAACGCGTATCCAATCCGTGATCCGCGAACTCGGCGGAGAAAAGGTAGATGTCATTTTGTGGTCCGAGAGCATCGAGGAGTACGTGGCTGCATCGCTTTCTCCGGCAAAGGTGTTGCACGTGGAAATTGATCAGGATCAACATCTCGCATCCGTGGCCGTTGCTGGTGACCAGTTGTCTCTTGCGATCGGAAAGGGTGGACAGAACGTTCGTTTGGCCGCCAAGTTGGTCGGATGGAAGATTACGATTCGTGAAGAAGGCGGGACCGTGATGGCGGTGTCGGAAGATATTGCTGAAACGCCAGAAGCGGTTGAAAGCGAATCCCAGGCCGAGGTTTCGAAAACGGATGCTCCTGCTGCGGTTGAAGCAGATCCGAGCGTTCTTGATGAGCATGGCGAGCATGCGGAACGTGCCAACGAGGCAGATGCACAACCGGTTGCAGAGGAAAAAGACGAAACACGCGCTTAATTTGTCATTCTTATCTACATGGGAGAACTCTTTACACAGATCCTTACCCGTCCGATCCTCAACTTGCTGTTGTGGTTGTATGACGTGATCCCTGGGAAGGATATCGGTATCGCGATCATTCTTTTGACGGTGATCGTGAAACTCTTGCTCTATCCGCTTGCGAAAAAGCAGATCGCGCAGCAAAAGGCGTTGCAGGATATTCAGCCACACATTGCCGAAATCCAGAAGGCGTACAAAGACGATCGCGAGGGCCAGGCTCGTGAGCTCATGGCCTTGTATCAGAGAGAGAAGGTGAATCCGGCCGCTTCCTGTTTGCCGATTCTCATTCAGCTTCCGATTTTCATCGCGCTCTTTCACGTGTTGCGATCCATTACAGGTACGCAGGATTTTCATCTCTTGTACTCGTTCGTGGCGCAGCCTGGTCAAATCGTACCGATGCTGTTCCACATCATTCCATTGGATAAGCCGAATATCCCAATGGCGATCATCGGAGGTGCGGTACAGTTTTGGCAGTCCAAGCAGATGTTCGCGCGAAATGCTTCCAAAGAACCTCCAAAGGATGTTCAGGGTAAGCCTGCGGCGCAGGATGAGAGCATGGCAGCCATGATGAACAAGCAGATGATGTATATGATGCCGATCGTCACGATCGTCATCGGTTTCAGTCTTCCCGGAGCATTGACGTTATATTGGTTGGTGATGAGCTTGCTTACGGTTTTACAGCAGTGGTATATGCTTGAATATAAGCGAAAGCCCGTTGGGGGCGCGGTCTCCGTTGAGACTCCGTCATTGCCAACGCCGCCAGCTCCACCTGTCGCATAAAAGGAGATGATGATACGAAAGACGTCTGCTTCGGTGGACGTCTTTTTGGACCTTCACAATCTCGCCCCCTCGTCTTATGCTGGAGTCGTATGACGCGTATTCGTGCAAAACGGTTTATGGGTGCCGCGGTTCGGACGAGGAGCGGTCTTGTCGTCGGGAAGGTCATTGATATCGAGTTTGACGCGGACGACGGTAGGATGGCTGCGATTTGCGTGAAGACGGGCTTGGTCGCCGGTCTGATCGAAGATCAGGCAGTGATCGCCTGGTCGCAGATCGTTTCCATGAATGAACGGGAAGTCATCGTGGAAGATGGCATTTCCGTGCAGCGCAAGAAGGGGCTTGCCTCGTTATCCATTGAGCGTTTTGCGCAACGTTCGTCGGATGCCGTGATGAGCGATGGGGCAGAGTCCACATGTTAGAACAGGATCGACATCAGCGTATCTGCGACGCGATCTATCGGATGGTTACGTTTTTTGACGTGCTCGGGTACGCTCCGCTATGGGTGGAATGCACGTCATGGATTGAGTGGGGAGTTGATGACGGTCTTCCGCCGTCCGCAGATGAATTCGTATGCGCTCGTGATGCGTTGATCGCACGTGGATCCATACAGACGGAGGCTGGGCGTATTGCGCGACGGGGGAGTATGGAGGGGTTCATGCGAAAATTGCATGATGCCGATGTGACGTTTCCTCGTAAACTTCGACGCGCTCGTCGTGTGGCAAAATGGCTTTCGTTTTTTGCTGGCGTTCGATTTGTGGCGCTCGTGAACACGACCGCGCTGGGGGTTGCACGTGATGCTTCGGATTTGGATTTTTTCGTGATCGTACGTGATGGCAGCATGTGGTCGATCCGTTTGTTCGGGGGAGCGCCGTATCGCATTTTTGGTCGTTTAGCCTCGGCGACGGGGGATGATGCGGCTCCGGACGCCGTATGCCTTTCCTATTTCATGACAGATGCGAATCTTGATCTCGCATCGCATATGCTCCCATCCGATGATCCGTATTTTCGATACTGGTTTCTTTCGATGCTCCCGCTTTTTGATGATGGAATCTCAAAAGAGCTGTGGGAACGCAATGCTATGATTCGCGATCGTCATACGCTCGCTTCTTCGTGGATGCTGTCTCCGGATATTGCCATTCGTGTTCCGCGCATTCGGTATCAATCGCCTCAATGGGTCGAACGTTTTGCGCGGTGGTTTCAGATGCGATGGTTTCCGGCGCGCATCCGGGATCGTATGAATCGCGATACGACCGTGATCGTGAATGACCAGATCTTAAAATTCCACGTGGATGATGGGCGCGCGAAGTATCGGGAAGCGTACGAGAAGAGGTTGATTGAAAAGTAGGGGCATCCACCTGGGCGGACGTCCCTACACATCCTCCTGCCTATCCAGTATCCTCATTCCGTCATATGTTTAACTTCAAGCGCCTTTTTTCGATTCTCTGGCCGGTCAGTATCCTCGCGCTTCCATGGCAAACGCGGTGGATTGTCGATCAGGCCTCTCTCTCAGGATTTCCCTGGGAGCAGGGGACGATCGCCTTCTACGTGAGTTGGGTCGTGATGATCGCGGTGATTGTTTTGGGGTTCATCTGTTACCCCGTATCGCTTCCGAAGGCGTTGCCTACAACGTCTTTCATCCAGCGATTGAAGCGCCATGCTTTTGTATTGGTGGCTTTCATCGTTCTCGTCGTTGCTACGGGTATGACCACGTCTTGGTCGGCGACGGGGATGTGGTGGACGCAAGTCGTTATCGCGAGTCTCTTTGTTTGGACGCTCGTTCGTGCGCAGGTATCGTTCGTGCGTATGGCTGTATGGTTCGTCGTTTCATTGGTACCGCATGCGGCGATCGGATTTTTCCAATATTTTCATCAGGATACGTTTTCGTCCTCATGGCTCGGTATGGCGAACCATCATCCATGGGACCATGGAACCAGCGTCGTAGAGCATGGGTTGTATCGTGTCCTTCGGGCGTACGGTGGATTCCCGCATCCGAATATTTTTGGCGGTTGGCTTGCGGTGGCGCTAACCGTGATCCCGTTCCTCGTCTCGCGTGCGCAAACGTCCTGGGCTCGTATCGGATTGATGCTCACGAGTGGCGTATTCGCTTTTATTTTGCTCGTGACGTACGGGCGTGGCGCTTGGATCGCCGGAGCCATCGGTTTTTCGGTTGCCATGATCATGGCTTTTCGTCGTGGCGATGAAGTGGATCGGCTTCGTCTCGCCTCTGTGGCTTTCGTGATGGTCGCAGCCTTGGGATTGGGTATGTTTTCGGAATGGGATCATCTTTCTGCGCGATTCGAATTGAGCAACCGTTTAGAAAGTTGGTCGGTTCAAACGCGCATTCTTTCGATTCGAGACGGGATCGACGTGGCGAATCAGCGTCAAATATTCGGATGGGGGCCTGGCGCTGGCCAGGTCGGCATCGCTGCCCATCGCGCACAGAATCCAAAAATCTTCTTCATCCAATCCGAACCTCCGCATATTGCTCCGCTCGCTGGAATTGTTGATCTTGGTTTTGTAGGGTTTATCGCCCTGTTCTTCATTGCGTGGCTTTTGCTTCGCGGGGTGTTTCAGCTCATTCCCGTCACGGTAAAGGGGATTCGTCTTAAGCTTCCTGTTTTTCATCCGCTCATCCTCGTTTTCGTCCTCCTAGCTTCCCTAGATCACTATTTTTGGACCTTGTGGTCCGGTCATACGCTCTTTGCCGTGATCGCTATTCTTGCGCTTCGATGGCAACGAGAACGATCATCGGAAGCCGTAAAAATTGAAGGTCCTGTTGTCTCTTGACGCGAGTTTCGCCGTTAGGCATGATACGGCTACTACATTAGCACTCTCGTCTGTAGACTGCTGATGTTTAATCTTTAACGAACAACTATCTATGTCCACCGTACGTCCGCTCAGTGATCGTCTGATCGTGAAGACGCTCACGAAGGAGGAAGTTACGTCCTCCGGTATTATCCTTCCTGACACGGCCGACAAAGAACGGCCGGAACAGGGTGAGGTGATCGCCATCGGTCCTGGTCGCGTTCTCGATAACGGGTCCGTTGCGCCTATGCATGTGAAGGTTGGCGATAAGGTCGTTTTTAAGAAGTACGCTCCGGATGAAGTGAAAGTCGATGGCAAAGAGTATCTCGTCATCTCTGAATCCGATGTCTTAGCGATTATCGAATAATTCGATATACACATATGGCAAAACAGATTATCTTCAACGAAGAAGCCCGTCACGCGCTCAAGCGCGGCGTGGATGCGCTCGCGAATGCGGTGAAAGTCACGCTTGGCCCAAAGGGACGCAATGTCGTGATTGATCGTGGATACGGCGCGCCAACGATCACCAAAGATGGTGTGACCGTGGCAAAGGAAATCGAACTCGAAAACAAGTTCGAGAACATGGGTGCGGAAATCGTCAAAGAAGTCGCATCCAAAACGAATGACGTGGCTGGTGACGGAACGACCACAGCGACGGTACTCGCACAGGCGATGATTACGGAAGGCATCAAGAACATCACGGCTGGCGCAAGTCCGCTCGCGATTCGTCGCGGTATTGAAAAGGGCGTTGAAGCGCTCGTCAAAGAAATCCGTGAGAAGATCGCCAAGCCAGTTGCTGGCGACGAAATCGAGCAAGTCGCTTCGATCAGTGCGAATGACGCGGAGATCGGAAAGATCATTGCTGCCGCGATCAAAGAAGTTGGTCAGGAAGGAATCATCACGGTGAATGAATCGCAGTCGTTCGGCATCCAGACCGAGACGGTCAAAGGCATGCGTATTGATAAGGGCTACATCTCCCATTACATGGTGACGAATTCGGATCGCATGGTAGCGGAATACATGGATGCGCCAATCTTGGTGACGGATAAGAAGATTTCGACCGTGCAGGAAATCGTGCCGATTTTGGAAAAGGTGGTACAGACCGGAAAGAAGGACATGGTCATCATCGCGGATGACATCGAAGGTGAAGCGCTCACGACGCTCGTGTTGAACAAGCTTCGTGGATCGTTCCATGTACTCGCGATCAAGGCTCCTGGTTTCGGTGATCGTCGCAAGGAAATGTTGCAGGATCTCGCGATCGTCACCGGTGCAACGCTGATTACGGATGAACTCGGTCGCAAGCTTGATTCCGTAGAAATGGAAGATCTCGGTTCTACGCAGAAAGTTATCTCAACCAAGGAGCACACAACATTCGTGGGTGGCGCTGGAGATGCGCAGGCGATCAAGGACCGTGCCGCACAGATTCGAAAGCAGATCGAAACCACGGAAAGCGATTTCGATCGCGAGAAGTTGCAAGAGCGCATGGCAAAACTCGTCGGTGGCATTGGTGTGATCAAGGTTGGCGCTGCCACGGAAGTTGAAACCAAAGAAAAGATGCATCGCATTGAAGACGCGGTTGCGGCCACGAAGGCGGCCACGGAAGAGGGGATCGTTCCAGGCGGCGGCGTCGCTTTGCTTCGCGCGCTCCCTGTGCTCGACGCATTGACGCTTGATGGCGATGAACAGATCGGATTGAACATCCTCCGTCGTGCCATCGAAGAGCCGATTCGCATCATCGCGCAGAACGCCGGAAAAGACGGATCCGTGGTTGCGCAGGAAGTGAAGTCTCGCAAGGGATCGGAAGGGTATAACGCTGCCAAGGATATTTACGAAGATTTGATGGTTGCGGGTATCGTAGACCCTGCCAAGGTGACGCGCTCCGCGCTCCAGAACGCCGCGTCCGCTGCGGGGATGTTCCTTACGACCGAATGTGCCATTACGGACATTCCAAAGAAGGAGGAGCCAGCAGGACATGACCACGGAGGTGGCATGGGCGGAGGCATGGGGTTCTAAAATCAGGAAATGGAAACGTAGGGGCATCCGTCTAGGTGGGTGCCCCTATTATTTACCCCTTTTCCCATGCTATCCTTTGTCTCATATGTCAGACCCTATCCAAGGCACGGTGCTTCCGAAATTTGATCCGAAAGACATTGCGGATAATCGCATTGTCGCGGCGATATCGTATTTGAGCATCCTCTTTCTTATTCCATTAGTTTTTGCCCGCGGTTCCCGTTTTGCACAGGAGCATTCCAAGCAAGGTGCAATCCTTTTCATCTGTTGGGTGATCGGATCGTTTTGTTTTTGGATCCCGCTTTTCGGATGGCTTGCCGCTGTCATTTTGTTTGTGGTGAACGCCTATGCGTTCTTGGAATGTTTGAACGGTAAATTTTGGGAGATTCCATATCTCGGAAAGCTTCGGGAGAAAATTAAACTTTGAGTATCGTAGAGAAAGCGAGCCGTCATAAGGCTTGCTTTTTCGTTTCAAATAGCGTGAAGTTGCCTTATGTCCCATCCTCTTGTCGAACGCCTCGCTTCTCTTCGTCGCCGCATTTTTGATGCCTGGCGCGTTTTAGGTATCGATGCGCAGTTGTCGGATATCGCGGCATTGGAAGTGGAATCGTCTGCACCGGATTTTTGGTCGGATCAAGAACGGGCACGGCGAGAATCGCAAAAGCTCGCGGATCTCAAGGATGACGTAGGGACGTGGCAGACGCTTCGGAAAGACGTTGACGATCTCATTGATCTCATTCAAGTCGCGGAAGAAGAAAAAGATGAATCGACCTTGGCGGAGATGGAATCGTCCGTGACGATGCTTGAAGATCGATATGGAACGCTTGAATTCAGCATGCTCTTTTCCGGTGCGCATGACGCGAGTTCTGCCGTCATGAGCATTCATGCGGGTGCAGGTGGAACGGATGCCCAGGATTGGGCTGAGATGCTGCTTCGCATGTATGTGCGGTATGCAGAGAAGAAAGGCTGGAAGGTTCGTCTGGTTGATGAAAGTCGTGGCACGGAAGCCGGGATCAAATCCGCCACGATGTTCGTGGAAGGAAAAAACGTATACGGACATCTTCGCGGTGAAGCGGGCGTACATCGTTTGGTCCGTCTTTCGCCGTTCAATGCGGATCACTTGCGCCAAACATCGTTCGCACTCGTCGAGGTCTTGCCTGAAGTTGATGAGAGCGTGCAGATCGATATCAAGCCGGAAGATTTGCGTATCGATACGTTTATGTCTGGCGGCAAAGGTGGTCAGTCTGTGAATACCACATATTCTGCGGTTCGACTCGTTCATCTTCCAACGAATATCGTCGTATCCTGTCAGAACGAACGGAGCCAGCAGCAGAACAAAGAAACGGCCATGCAAATTTTGAGAGCAAAGCTTCTCAAGCTCCGAGAGGAAGAGATGGCGAAAGAGAAGAAGGAATTGCGCGGAGAGTTCCATAGCGCGGAGTGGGGGAATCAGATCCGTAACTATGTGATTCATCCGTATCAGCTCGTCAAAGATGCGCGCACGGATTTTGAAACCACGGAAACCGAAAAAGTTCTCGACGGCGATCTCGATCGTTTCGTCGAAGCCTATCTCCGCATGCAAGCCGAGAAGCGCGACATGAGCGGGGAGTTGAATAAGGAGTAAAGATTATGAGAATTGCTTCGTACTTCAATACATTAGAATCGGATGTGAATTCGAAAAGGTACAATATTTTTATTGGTGTGAGTTTAGGAAATGCCTATTTTACCAAAGGGCATATTAAAGAATATATACGATGGGCATTGGCGCATACAAAAGAAAAAGTAGCCATTCTCATCCCTGATCAAATTCACGCGATTAATTACGAGGTACGGAATGGATATTCAAAAGAAAGATCTGCCAGACGGGCTTTTAGGGAGGGTGAAAAAGTACAGGGCATAGTCGTTTCTATTTTGGCCGAGTTGATTCCAGAAGAACGCGATATGGTGACGATTCTTACATGGGAGAAGATTGAAACGGAAGAGTACCAATCAAAAGTAAAGATTTTGTATGATGAATTTAAAATGGACGATGTCTTCAGAAAGGCGATTATCGATTTTGTACGAGAGAGTGTTCCAATAGAGCGGTTTGGTGATGCTGACTATGAGAGGCTCGCGGAGTATCCTTTAAGAGAATTGCCCCTACTTATTAGCGGATTTGAATTTGAAGGGGTGCGGTACGGTTTATTACCGTATCCGGGGATTTCTGGAATAGATCATTTGGTTGTCGATTTACAGGAAAATAAACGTTTTGTTGATTTAGCGAAGAGATTGAACATTGATTCAAAATTACGAATTATCGAAGCTTATGCAGATGAAGATTCGACGGATTCATAATCAAGAAAATCCTTTCATCAAGTAAATCAAGGTTCAGACGATTTTTGCTATACTGCTCTTATGCCTTCTGCAAAAGAGTACGTCATTCCCACATTGAACGAGAAGCCGACGTCGAAAGAGATCCTTGGAACGGTTCCGTTCATCGCGAAATTTATTTTTCGTTCCGCTCCGAAATCATTTGCGGTATGGACCACCTGCGGCATTCTTCAAATCCCGCTCGCATCCGGATCTGTTTTTGCTTTAAAGGGACTTGTCGATGGTCTTTCTGTGCAAGATTTTTCTCGTGCGCTGTTTTGGATTTGGATTTTATTGGGAGTGTATGCGGCCATGGGGGTGAACCAATATCTCATGGATTATCAGACGGACGTAATTCGGAATGAACTTGAATATGCCTCAAATGAACAGGTTATCGTCCTCATGTCCTCGTTGCCGTTCTCTATTTTAGAACAAACGGAATTTCGGATTTTAAGCGACGCGTTTCAACGCAAAGCATACGTGTTTTTAAATATCGCGCAGTGGGCATTTTGGGGATTGTACTATTTGGCGAATGCGCTTGGATTATTGGCTATTTTGGCGATTGTTCCATGGCAGGCGACATTCGTATTAGGATGTACGATCATATGTCGCATTTTTATCAGTAAACGTGAATCGAAATGGCATTGGTCGCTTTTCGATCGAGAAAAACGCGAGGGAAGGCGAGCGAGCTACATTCGCATGATTCTTTCCAGTTCCTTTTCTCTATTATCGATCAAGTCCTGGGGCTTGCATCAGCCATTCATTAAAACATGGAAGAAATTAATGGGCGGTTTATTGGAGGCTTCATTGAAAAACATCCGTGATATTTCAAAAGCGTACGCCGTCACGGAATTCATGTATGTTTTGAGCGTTGGCTTAGCGTTGCTTTTTCTTTTTCAGGGCGCAAAAAATGGATCGATTGCTATTGGTTCTATTTCGGCGTTTCTCATTGCTTTCCCAAGTTTTTGGGGAAAGATCGGTAATGTATTGAGTAACTATCGCATGATTCAACGTGATGCGGCGTTTTTGGTCGTTGCTCGCGATTTTCTTTCTCTTCAGCCTGAGCGTGACATCGGCAGACAGCTTGGGAAAGAGCGATTGATCGTTGAATTTCAAGACGTTCACTTCTCTTATCCTGGAAGTTCTGAGGAGGTCTTGCGAGGTATACATTGTTCCTTTCGGGAAGGGGATCGCCTTGCGCTTGTTGGTTTGAACGGCGCGGGAAAATCGACGATGCTCAAATTGCTTATGGGGATCTTTCAGCCAACGAAAGGCCGCATTCTCGTGAATGGAATTGATCTCGCGGATATCAAGCCTTCGGCATGGCGTCGTGCTCTTTCGGTAATGGGTCAGGATGTTCCGCGTTTCGATGATACGCTTCGTGAACAGATTTTATACGGGGATTATTCCAAGATGGTTGATGAAAAACGATTGAATCTCGCAATCGAATCAAGTGGGCTGCGGAGCGTGTTGCCGGATTTTAAGCGTGGCCTTGAAACGCATGCCGGCAAACAATATGCGATGACCGAAGACGAGGCGATTGAACTTTCCGGCGGGCAGAATCAAATCGTGGGCATAGCGCGTGCACTGTATCGTGATGCGCGCATGTACATTTTCGATGAACCGACATCTGCGGTTGATCCGGAGAAAGAAGAGAACTTCTTCCGGTCCCTTCCGGACGTCCTCGCCGGAAAGGGGATTATTTTTGTCTCGCATCGTTTCTCCACGCTCCGTCAAGCTGAACATATTATTGTCATCGACGCCGGTCGTGTGATCGAAGAGGGTTCACATGAAGAATTGATGTTCAAGAAGGGGAGGTATGCTGAGCTGTTTACGTTGCAGGCGAAGGCGTATCAATAGGATTACGAATTGCGGATTGCGAATTACGAATTTAAATACCGTAATCCGTAATTCGCAATTTTTTGCTATACTATTCCCATGTCTCAATCCAAACAATCTCATCCCCACGCGCTCGTGACGGGCGGAGCGGGGTTTATTGGCTCGCATGTAGTCGATGCGCTCATCGGTGCCGGATGGCGTGTGACCGTGATCGACGATCTCTCGAGCGGGAAGCGCCAGAATATCCATCCAGCGGCGACATTTTTGAAAATGGATGTCCGCGATCAGCGCGCTTCACAGTGGATTATCAAACAGAAGCCGGATGCTGTGTTGCATTTTGCGGCGCAGATTAGTGTGACGCGATCCATTAAAGATCCGGTCGCAGACGCGGAAACGAATATCCGCGCTTCGATTTGGCTCATGGATGCGGCAGCGAAAGCACATGTGAAGCGATTCATTTTTGCTGGAACCGGTGGAGCGCTTTGCGATGAAACCGTCCCGCTTCCGGCGAAGGAACATCATGTGGCCGATCCGATGAGTCCGTACGCCATCGCCAAGCGGGCGATCGAGCTCTATGGGGATTTTTATCGTCGTGAATATAGTTTGCCGTTCACGTCCCTTCGTTTTGCGAACGTGTACGGACCTCGGCAAAATGCCTTGGGTGAAGCCGGGGTGATCGCGATTTTCGTCCAAGCGATGTTGACCAATTGTCCGGTTGCGGTGAACGGTACGGGAAAGCAAACGCGTGATTATGTGTATGTGGCAGATGTCGCGGATGCAGTGATGCACGCGCTTTCGAATGACATGGCCATGGGTGTGTTCCATGTGGGAACCGGAAAAGAAACGAGCGTATCGGATCTTTTCAAACGTTTGGCCATCATTACGAAATATCGCAAGAAGGCGAAGAAAGGTCCTGCGGATACGAATGCGCCAGCCCGCAGTTCATTGGACGCGTCCCTTTTTACCTCAATAACCGGTTGGCGTCCTCGGACCAAATTGGCAGACGGTTTGAAGTTAACCGTCTTAGAGGCTCAGGCGCAGCAGAAGATGAAAAATCGTATTTGCATCTACCCGTTCAAGAAAAATTAGTCTTCGATCTTCGCGTAAACGTATAACGACCCGACTGAAAGCATTTTCAGTCGGGTCGTTTTTGGAGAAACAGGAGGCATAACAGCATCATCGGGGGGATGGAGGGGTCCATCCCGAAGGCAATCGAAGTTCGATGCCGTTTTCTTTCATGATGTTGGTGAGGCGCTCGAAGCGCCCCCGTGCCTCCTTGTTCCCGTACTTTTGCAAGCTGCGGATGATTCGAATTTCTCCATCTTGCCAAAGCATGATCATAGCGAGCGTTTCTGTAATACGTTGTGCGGCAACTCGCCGCTCTTCAATGTCCATTGAATGCATGTTGATATGCTGTTCGATGGCGATGAGCTGAGATGCATATTCCACGAGATGATCGCGGTCGACCTGTTGTGCAATCCCGAGGGCTTGCGTAAGAAGCTGTTCAGCCTTCTTGAGGTGCGGCAGAGGATCGAGAGATCCTTCGCTGATTTGGAATTTGAAGTATGCGGCCTTGGCCGCATACGCGGCCCGT
>JAHBAS020000001.1 GCA_018499965.2 Candidatus Uhrbacteria bacterium | reverse complement strand
GATCAACGCGATGCTTTTAGCATCGCGCCAAAGTCCCCTGACAAGGGGATTTAGGGGTTCTCACCAAAGCAAAACCCCCGAAAAAATCGGGGGTTCTGCGTAACGACTTCTCGCTAGCTAACTGTTTGCGATGAATCTAGTCCGAAGACCGGATCAAACGCTCACGAAATTAGTAGACGAGGGCCGACTGTGTGGTGAGATCCTTCACATACACACCGTTCGTCCAGTCAGCGTTGCCGACGGCTGGGGAACCTGGGATGGAAAGATCGGACCAAACGAAGCTGGAGTTGACCGCAGTTTGACCTGTGATCACAGCAGATGCAGCGGATGCTTCGAATGTATTCGTCACTACCGTTGTTGCAGCTGCTTCCTCGCGGATCTTCGTTGTAAGGCTATCTCCGGAGGCTGGGGAGGTGAGCGTTGGTGTTGCGGAGAGGGTGTATGTAACACCAGATCCGGACACAACTTCTTCCTTACCGTCCTTCAAAGTAAGCGTGTAGACACCTGCACCATTGTACGAAGACAATGTCGAGGAGACGCTGTCAGTCGTAATATCCGAGGCGCCGCGGTAGAGCTTGAACGAAGCCAAGCCTGTTACGTGCGACGTTGTGGAAACGGTGAAGATGATCTGCTTCCAAGCCACGTCACCTGCAACATCTGCAGAGACCTGGAACTTGATGAGGTCCTTCTGGACACCAGAGGAAAGCGTCGATGGAACGGAGAGAACCGTCACCGTTGGCTTGCTCTTGCGGAGCACCATGGTGTTACCAGAAACATCCGAGCTCGAGATGGCAAGCTTTTCACCAGAAGCGAGGCCGTAGGCTTCGAAGCTGGTTGGCTTGACCGCGAGGAGGATGGTGTTACCCGACTTCGCGCCAGAGGCGGAGAGTGGGCTTACAACCGAACCCGTGTGACCCCAGACCTCAATGGTCTTGGTGGCATCCTTATCAACAACGATAGGCGTTGTAAGGGTGCTGGTCACGTTCGAGCTTACGCCCGAAGCGAGCACGGCTGTTCCATACACGGTGTCAGAGCCCTTCACGCGGATCTTCACTTCCGTGAGGGAAGCGGCGTTACCGGTGGAGGTCACATGGACCTTCGTGATCTGGATGGCTTCGTCAACAGCTGTCGCGCGGAATTCAGCGAGCTTCACATCGGCGGCGCCGAGGATGATCGTGGATTCTGGCTGGCTACCTGTTGAGATCGAGAGGCTACCCGTACCGTTGTTGGCGAGCGTCTGAGCAATCGTTGGCCTGTTGCCATCAACATCCAAGTTATTGTCAGCAGCTGTCGTGGAAACGGTGATCTCGTTGGAGTCACTGTCCTGGGCAGTCACGCTGCTCAAACCAACAGCGAACACTGGGGTTCCCGTGATGGTGGAGAGGGTCGTACACTTGGCAACGAGCGTCTTTGTTGCACCCTTTGCGATCGCGATGTTCAAGCTGCTGAAGCTCAACACACCGGTCGAATCAGGTCCATCGGACTTGATGAGCGTATTGCCATCATAGAGTCCACAGGAAGCAATGACATCGTTGAAGTTTGCACGTGCCTGGGCGCCAGTAGCTGGCGTCGTGGAGGCAGAACCCTGCAAGAGGATCTGTGAGATCGTCGCACCCTGATCGTTCCCGGCGGTGAATACGAATCCAGCCGTTGGAATGTCAGACTGCTTCTTCACCACCGTCGTGGCAGCTGGTGTAGCGGCCAAGGAAACGGAGAGGCTGGAAGCAATGACAGTCATGGTGTTACCCACGATCTGCGTGTTCGGGATGATGTCGGCCACAGCCAAGTTCTGGTTGGAGCTGACGATCTTGATATCACCTGCGACAACCGGTTCGAGAGACACCGCGAAGGTATCATCAACAACCATGCTGTCGTTTGCGATATCACCCGTGACCTGAAGGTTGACGGTCTTGCCGGCTGGGATGGTGAAGCTATCCGTGAGGATGAACTCCGCCGCATCTGTGAACGTGTCCTGAGGACCCGCAACCACAGCGCCAGTGTCAACATTCTTTACCTTGAAGTCAGAGAGGTAGTTCGTCGAAGTAGCAGCGCTACCATTGACGGAGAAGCGAAGCTTGCGGACATCGAGATCGCTGTCCGAAGAGGTCAACGCGAAGTTGTACAAGACGACGTCCTGTCCACCCTTCGTGATGTTTCCTGTCGCTGGACCGTTGAACGCTCGCGTGAGCTGTCCACCGATCGTCTGGATTTCGCTGTACTGCGTGTCAACGGTGTCACCATCGTACTCATCGATCGTTACAGCGGCGCCGGAGTTGTAGAGACGATCTACAGCCATGACGTCCGTTGAATTTTCGACATAGGTCTTGATGGTGTAGCCAGAGCGACCAGCGACCGTCGCGTGGAGCGAGAAGGTCTTGGTCACGCCTTCGGCGAGGACGTATGCAGGATCAAGGTTGATCACTGCGAGGTCGTTCACCATGGAAGCAGACGTTCCCACGACAGCAGAGCCCTGATAGAGCTTGAAGTCGGAGAGAGTTGCACCTCCATCATCAATCGTGAGCGCGATACGGCGGACTTCGATGTCGTTCGTAGCGGCCGAGAGCTTGAAGTTGGCGATTTCCACATCCTTGGCACCAATGGTGACGTCAGATGGGTCTGTTCCCTCATCAACCGTGACTGTACCAGCAGTGATTGTACCGACGGTGAACACGTTACCCGTTGCTGGGAACGTTCCGCCGACCTTGCCCGTACCGGTGATCACGACAGAAGCCGCGTCAGCGATCTGGAAAGCATGCTGGCCACCAGTGGTGGATGGGTTGCTAAGGTCTCCAACCAACACAATCGACTTTGTCGAGTTTGCTGGGATGGAGAGGTTGAGACCGTTGAAAGTCACAACGTTTGTGGACGAGTTGATGGTTCGGCCCGTGGTCAAACGGTTACCGTCCGCATCGTAGAGGTATACGTTGGAGAAGTCAGATGACGCACCAACGCCCGTGCGCTTCACGGAGATACCGGAGATGAGACCGGCGTTCGAATCCGCAGTGAGCGTGAACTTTGCGAGTTCGATCGAAGCACCGTTCTTTGGAAGGGTCTTGCCGGCTGGGGTGTCGGAGGCGAGAGCAACGTTGACGTTACCCGTAACCTGCACGGTTGCACCAGCACAAGCGACCTTACCGATCGCAGCCTCGTAAGCCGTCACATCGGTTCCGTTTGCATAGGTGATGGTCGTCACCACTGCATTGGCCGTGTTGAGCTTGTTGGCTGTGATACCGGAGCTTGTGAGCTTGCGCTTCACACCGCCCATCACGACATAGTACGTGGAGGCGTCAGAAGCGTAATGGATGATCTGACCATCTGGGTGGATGGCAGATGCGACAGCGGATCCGATTTCGTAGTCCTGGAAGTAAACATCCGGGACGTCGACGATGCGCTGATTCCATGAATCACCGTAGAGCGACTTTGCGATATCCTCCGTCTGAATCCAGTGGAGAAGTCCGCAACCATTGCTAACGGCGTAGGTCTTTGGATCGGTCGTGATCTTCACGAGCTTGGTGCCCGGGCGAACCACAACGTTTCCGCCGATGTAGATAGCAGCAAGTTCTGCATCCGTAATGGTCACCACGGATGAGAAATCACTGTACCAGCTGAAATAGGTCTTCTCGTTTGGGAAAACGTAACGCTTTCCGTCTTCTGCGTAGTAATACACGGAAGAAGAGCTTGAGGCCTTGATGAGATCACCTGGCGTGATTGTTGCGGCCTGGGCTGCGCCCGGGAACAACAATGCACCTCCGACGGACCACACCACGGTCGTCAAAGCGACGAACGAGGAGAAAACTTTCTTGAGAGTTTGCATGTGAGTTATTTTGGAGTCGGCACGTTCAGACCCTATCGGGTCCATAGCGTGCCTTATGGTGAATTTTTCCACATCCGCAGCCGATCAAACGATCAGCATCGACCTTTAAGCAGATATGGCCTGGCGAGGATGCAATTAAGATATTGGACGGCTTGAGTACGGCGTTACCGCACCTCCCCCGCCCGATTCATGACCCCGAGAAACATCGAGGGAACGAATCGGATGAGCGAGAAGAAGGATAGAGGGCCGTGAGGAGAAGATGGAGGATGGATTTCACTCCTCTCTACCCACTCGCCTCTCCCCTCCCCTTATCCTCCGCTCTTCGTTGTCGTTGCGATATCCTCTTCTTCTGGTTCAAGCGCGCTATTCACAACCTGCGGAGTGGAAGAAGCATTGCCTCCCGGCGCCGCGCCGTCAACCGGAGAAGCAGCCGCGGTTTTTTGGACTTCCGTTTGCGCTAAAAATGTCTTCGTACTCGCCTCCTTTAACTTCGTGATCGCTTCCGTAGGATTCGATTCGCCCATCAATACCTGAACTTGCTGAAGCGTGACTGCTGCATCTTTTGCCATCGCGTCCGTCGTACTTGCATTCATCAAGGTAGACGTCGTCGATTCCGTTGAAGATGCGAACATTGCAAGAGACGAAGAGGCCGAATCCTGCAAAATGCTATCAACCGTTGTCTGAACGACCTGTACGTGTTGCGAAATCGTAATCGCCAACTCTTCGGAAGTCACCTTTTGCCCGTCAGCGGCATTCGCCGTTACGAGAACCTCAACCGCCTGAATACCAACGTCAGCGGCCTGCGCTTCCGCATCCGCCATCTTCATTTTCGCATCAGATGTTAATTCATCCTTGCTGGTTTCTTTAAGCGTTTTTACGACTTCTACCGTTTCTTTTTCAACCACCTTCGCCGCTTCAACCGCTGCGTCATCGTTCTTTGCCGTAACATCATCTTTCACGTCCTTCAACTGTTCCTTCAGGGTATGTAAATCCTGTTTCAAAATATCCGCCGCCTTATTCACCCGCTCTTCTTTATTTGAAACCGGCGTGGTCACGATCGTTTTCAATTCGTTCGCGCGACGTTTGGTAAATTCAACTTTCAATTTTACTTTTCCGACTTTCGATTTCTCAAAAGCAATGCGCGTCTGTTCCGTAACCAACTTCAACATGAATAACGCGTCGCCAGGCAACGACTGATCCGCCGCCCGCACAGACGCGAGCGATCCGCCAAACACAACCGCGATCACCGAAAGCACAACAAGTGCCGGCGCACGAACCACGCGAAGAAGGCTCGGATATGCCATGGCGATAAAACGACGGTTCTTCGCCGCCACTTCCGGAGTCGCAATGGTATTCCGAACCTGCATGAGCAAACGACTTCGGGTAGCAGAAACCCACGCCGGATCAGGATTGATCCCCCGTTCTCGATCCCGCAGCATGCGCAGGGAACGATGAATGTCGTGTTGCATGAGTTTTTAGGGCGTGGGGTGTAGAGCGTTGGGAGTAGGGATACCCCCTAATCCTGCAATCTACTTCCTTCATTCCTACTCCTGATTCAACATGTCTAATGCCTTCTTTGCCCGATGGTAGAGCACTCGAACCGCCCCAGGGGCTTTGTCCAAGATCTTGGCGATCAAGGAGAAGGGCAACCCGTCGACGAGCCGAAGCATCAACACATCCCGATAATCTTCTTTTAACCGCTCCAGCCGCCCCATAACCAGGGAAAGCTCTGCGCGGGCCTCAACGAGCAATTTGCCTTTTCCTCCATCTGCGAAATCCGCTTCGATATCAGTAGACGTTTCATCCACGTAAAATGTTACAGCGAGGCTCCGATCCGGGTGCTGCGCCCGGCTCCGATACCAATCTGCAATAGCGTTTCGGGCGATCGTATACAATAACGCACGGATTTCCTTGATTTCCCGGTGTTCTTGCACGTAATTCCAGCATTTCAAAAAAACTTCAGAGGTAATATCTTCCGCATCCTCTTTAGAAGGAACCTTTAACAAAATAAATCGGTACATCGCTGTAACATACCGATCATATAATTGGGCGAATGCTTCCGGGTCGTACTGACGCCGAATCCGGAAGAGCAGATACCTGTCTATAGGATGATTCATGCGTTGACCATAGGTCGCTCCCCTGGCGTTGAAGGCAACCTACGCATGGTTTAACGTGCCGAAATACTAACTTAAAATAGGGTTTTTGGCAAGGAAAGATGGTTTAGGGAGGATACTAATTAAAACAAGGGCTAACGGCGTACGGTTGACGGTCTACGGGGATCCCGTTGGCCGTAAGTCGTAGACCATCAGCCCTTTGTATTACAACCAAAACGTCAAGACCGTTTTACGATTCAAAACATCTACGGCATGAAGAGCTAGTGCCGTCGAAGCCAAGATCTCTTGATAGACGTGAAACGTTTGCTCTGCGATCGAACCCCAATGATGATGCGTACGCACGCGATCATAGAGCGCATCGCCCATTCGGGCGCGTTCAGCATCGGTCATATCAAGCATATTCTCCATGGCACGAGAAAGCGACGAGGCGTCATTTAATCGAACGACAAGCGCATCATGCGAAGTAACATCCGTATTCTCCGGAATATCCGAAACGATCAATGGCTTGCGATAAGACATCGCTTCAAGAAGCGCAATGGACATCCCTTCGCTCGCGCTGACGATCGCATGTGCGACCGCATGTGACTGCAAGGCGCGCAATGCGTCACCCCGTTGTTCGCCGACGAGTTTGACATGAGGATAGGTATTTGCGAGATCACGAAGCGCGGATGCGTACGTATCCGTAAACGAAGATCCACCAATCACGACAAGCGGATGTTTCGCCGCAAGATCAGGACGACGTTCTGCGAGAAGCGAATGCGCTTCAATGGCAACATGAACATTTTTATGAGGGATCAGTCGAGCCACAAGAGCGAAATATCCCCGTGGATTCAAGCCAAAATCTGCAAGATGCGAGGCGTCGGCAGATGGATTGATACGTACGCCGTTCGGAATCGTGGCGGTCTGCGTATCGTAGGCGGACATGCAATATCGGCCGATCGTATCCGAAACCGCAATCGTACGATGTGCGCATCGACACGCGCACCACTCGCCAATGCGAAGCATGGTCTTTGCAAAAAAACCCCACTTCGCATGCATGCGATCAACACAATGGAACGTGACGATGATCTTGGCACGCGGATGCATGAGTCGGGCAAATCCCGCAAGAAGAGCCGGGCCCACGCCGTGAAGATGGACGATATCCGGACGATCTCGACGTGCGAGCAAAATCGCCGTGAACGTATGCGTAATCGCATCAAGATTTTTCGTATGCCATCCGTGACTCCATCGACGTTCAATTCCTGCCACCGGATTCGTATCGCCCACATACCATGCGCGATCAAATGAAATCACCCGAACGCCAAAACGGACGAGCTCGGTTGCAAGCTCCTCCACGTGACGCTCGATCCCGCCGGAAGACGACGGAATCCCCTTGTGCCCAATCATGGTGACGATCATAAATAGCGCTTTCCGAATCAGAGATCAGGCCAACGCAAAACGCTCGCGCGAACCAAGAACCCCGGAAAACACTATAAGCTACCAGAAACCCCAAAAAATGTCAAGGATAGATGACAATATAGAGAAAAATCTAGGAAAATGCCATAAAAATATACACGTAGGGGCACGGCATGCCATGCCCCTACGTGTATCAACCCAATTTCTACTTATCAATATCCTCAGCTCCTAGCGCTGGCGCGCGGACGCGCAGCATGGTTTCCGTAGAGGCATCTACGCCATCAACAAAGGCTTCGCCGATTAATGGCATGGTAGACGACGCTTCCGAAGGTCGAACGGCGATTTCAAATCCGAACAAGGCTTCAGGCGCATCCGTATCCATACGAGGAAGATTCCATTCAATAATCCGATCCGCCGTTTTCCACGAGCCGCCGTCTGGAGCCATCACATTGCCAGTTGCCGTCACACCGTTCGGCAATCGGGCAGACACGTGAATTGATTGCAATGCGCTATCGATAGGACCAATATGCCACAACACCCACATACGCGTCTCCTCGCCAACTACGAATGGAATCGGACCAGCGCCGATCTGATCACCGGATTCGGACGTGTACTGAATGCGCTGACGAAATGGAAACACTGATCGGAAAACACCAAATGTCGCAGGACCTAAGCACATCTTCCCATCGCGATCCGAAACAATAGCCGTCATCCATCGCTGATGCGTTGAAGATGCGAAACCAGATGACGGCAATTCAATTGACGATGCAGATGAAAGGATCGGGGCAAAAAACAGTTCATCCGAAGATGGAAGAACAGCGAGAAGCGAAGACGAGGCTGCGACGTGGCGCACACGCACTTCCGCCGGAACGTCCGGCTGAGCGATAAGTGGAGATTCGATATCCCCCTCGTTCCAATCCACCGTTTGCACGGACCAAGAGCCCGTTTGTAATGATCGAGATGTCGCGAATAACTCCCAATCAAGATGTGCAAGCCCGTCCGCAGACGCCACAATCGGCACGAATACGAATCGTGTTTCGTGCGGCGAAATATTTCCTAATACGATACGCTCTAACGTAGACGACGACGCTTCAAGCGGACGAAGCTCTACAGAAGGAATCATTTGAGCCGTAATATTCCGAATACGCAACGGAAGGACCGCTCCTTCACGACTGGCGCACGGAACATCTGCGCCTTCAGGAAGATCAACCGTCACCGCACTTCCGCGAACCACACGGATCGCGTCCGCACCATAGATACGCGTCCCCCATGCCCGATCCGATGTTTCGACGTAAAAAGAAAACGTGAGCGGACTTCCTTCCGGATGGAATGCTCGAATAACCGCATGAATCACCCGCTCGCCATGAGCCGGAAGCTCACCAACAGAAATCAATCCCTGCGCGTCAAACGGCGCAGATGCATCGAGAATCTGCACACCTGAAGGCAATCGCCATCGAAGACGAACGAAGGAATGCGAATCGTCACTCGTGGAGCGCAAACGGATGGTAACCGGCGTAGGCGCAGCGGCTGCGATATCCGGCGTATCGAATTGCACATCAATATCTGGAGCGCTCACCGGACGAATGACCAGAGAAACGATCAGCAAAGCGAGACAGACCACAACGATCATCAAAGCGGCATCAAGAAGAAAAACGATGCGCGCCAAGCGACGAACGCGTTTATACGCACGTTCGTAGTGCGCGCGGATCGGACCAGTGAAGACACGGGCGAATCCGAACCCCGCCATCATCCCCTGAATGAAGACCCGCGAAGAAACCGAGTGAGAACGTCGTTGAAACCACATATCGTTTATGGCGTGATCCGAAGACCGGACGCCAGAATATCTAACCCATTATCGCTATCAATATCCGCGAGCGTAATCCCGACGCCTCGCGTTGAAAGCGTATTATCAAGCGTGAACTCCCGACGTAATTCCCCTTTCCCATTAAAGATGCGTACGCGTGGCACCGTTCCCTGACCGGAACCGGTTACGATCTCATCTTTACCATCTCCGTCAATATCACCTACGGCCACATGTACCCCGCCGCGCTCCTTGGCGTCAAAGGCAAAAAAGGACCCGCCCCACGCGCTTCCATCGGTTTTGAAAATACGGACATGCGGACCGCCCGTAGGACCGGCTCCGGTCACGATCTCCCGTTTACCATCCCCATCGAGATCTCCGATGCCTACACTCGTACCACCCTTAAAATTAGCACCGTACGCCTGCCAACTCGCCTGCTGCGTTCCATTCGATTCCATCACGCGAACGGTACTCGCACCATCGCGGCCAACGATGATTTCAAGCTGCGCATCACGATCCGCATGTCCGACAGCCAGGGACATCGCACCCTTGAATGCCACACCAAAAGGACGAAAACTCGAACGCTTCCCGTTTCCATAAACGATCGTCACCATCCCCTGATTCGCAGAAACGAGATCCTGCTTACCGTCCGCGTCAAGATCGTGCGAGAGTACCGGAATACCTCCTGACACATCGCTACGCTGTGCTACGAAGGCTGAACGAAGCTGCGTGCCATCCACGCGATACACGCGAAACAGAGATCCGTTGATATACGACGTCGAACGAGACAATGTCGAGGCTTCCGTACGACGATAGAGCAGCAACGCATCGCGACTCTGCAAGGTGATTTCCGTTTCCGCGCGTCCGCTATTCACCGCCGCATCTTGTGTGCCACGGATACGCTCATACACCGCTGGCAACGAGAGACGCTGGGAAGATGAAAGGCTATTTACTACGACTGCGCCTTTTTCATAATCACGCCACCACACGCCATCAATCGTACCTGTTTTTCCTTCAGGAAGCATGAGCCTTGGAGCACCGATCGGATTCCCGAGCTTGGCATCGTACTCGTCGTACCACCAGGTTTGACCATGATCCTGATTGCCGTAGTCGAAAGAATAATACCCGTCGCCAAGCATCGCAGATCCTAATCCCAAACGCATCTCGCGATAGCTGGAGGGATTGGACGTATTATTCGCATTGGAATTGATCGCCGTAAAACTTGGCTTCGTATTGCTCGCAATGGAGTTCTGATAGTTCTTGAATCCTTCCGCCCATCCGTACTTTGGAAAATCTTCGAACAATACGCCGTTAAGCACAGACGCATACTCAGCAGAACCATTTCCAACGAGGATCGCAGACGCTCCGAGCTTTGCTCGCAACCCTTGCGCCATGGCTTTCCATCCCCGCTTCCATGCCGCATTCACATCCGCATCTGGATCCGCTTTTCCATCCCCATCAACATCCAATCCGCTTCCAACGAACCACGTTGGCCCAGGCAAGGCGTCATCCAGAAAAATGCCATCCCATAATCCTGATGACCACAATTCATCCGACACGAATTGCGGAAAAAAATCGATCCATCGACGACCGCTCGCATCACGAGGCGCAGTATCTGCGGCATTCAATAACCACGCACCAGACCAAAAACCTACGCGCTCTTTTCCGCGATGCAAAAACCACGATTCCGGAATTGCTTGCGCAAGCTTGTATCCGGGAAAATGCGTTTCTTCTACGAAGCGTGCGGCCGCAATATTCGAAGCAGAAATGTATGCGAGAATCTTAATATTCGGATTCTTCTTCTTGAGCGCGCGAATACGATCCGTATATCGGGCCTGCTGGTCCATGTCGACCACGACCGCATCCCATTTTGAAAGCTGCTCCACGTCCGCATCCGTGATTTGCCAATCAAACCAGAGATTCAATAATTTTGGCGCGGACTGTGAACCAAGCGCGGCGCGAGCAGCAGGCGCATGCAAAAAAGACGCGCCCACGAGGACAGCGACACACAAAGCAAGCACGCTTCGTTGCCATCTCATTTACGCAAAAGGTAGCAGAAAAACACTGACATGAATAGGTTTTTGCATGAGCGAGGTCCTCGGCGACAACTTCAGTCAGGAAAGGTGAGAAAAAAAGAAAAAGACGTTATCAAAGATTCAAAAAAACAGCGTTCAAAATCGCCAACGACTATCGATACATACGCTCAACTTGTCTCAAATGATCAACCCACAAATGCCGCTTTGCAATACGCGTACGCCCACATCCGCCCATAATCCGTCGCGCTTCTGCCGGGATAGCCGCAAAACGACGTAATGCCTCGGTCCAAGCCTCAATGTCGCCCGGAGCTGCGAGAATACCATTCTCTCCATCGTCTACGAGCTCTGGAATTCCTCCGATCGCAGAGGCGATCACCGGAAGTCCGTCGCCCATAGCCTCGAGGATGGCAAGTGGCGAATTCTCATACTGCACGGATGGCAACACCACCGCTTCAGCCTTTGCACGCATCGCCGCCAACTCATCCGGAGGAACGAAACCGAGAAACGAAATATGCGATGCGCCCAATGATCGAGCGATGTGCTGGAGACGATCTCCGTCAACGCCCGTTCCAGCGATATGGATCGGCAATGTCGGTACATCGACCGATGCGCGAATAAGCGTTTCCAATCCCTTCCCCACCGTTAATCGTCCGGCGTACAGGATAAATCCCCCACCCGATTCCACGGGAGACCGTGGGAGATCAGCCGGATTCGGAATCACTTCGAACTTCGCCGCTGGCTCACCCCACTCAACCATGGTCCGTCGCAAAAATTCCGATGGTGCGATGAATCGATGCACGGTTTGTTCATACGATTGCGCGACTTTTGTCATGGTCATTTCCGCAGCTGCGAGAACATTCGCAGAAAGCGGTCGTGCCAAACACCGATGTTTGATCGCATTCGTATACCGCCCGCCCTTGCACCGATGGCAAACTTTTCCTTCCGTGAACATGCTGTAATTCGGGCAAGCGAGTTTTAAATCATGCAATGTCTGCACGCAGCGAATTCCGGATGCGCGAATCGGCGTTAAAATAGACGTGGAAAAATGGTGGTAGATATTGTGAAGGTGAATCACATCCGGCTTCACGTCATGCAAGACGCGTTCCGTGGCATGCTGCGCCTCTCTATTCCAAAGAAAAGCTCCGGCTTTTCTAAGATCCTCTTTCCACCCTTCGGAACGCGCAAAATCGAATCGATGGATAAAATAGGATTCATCCGCAGAAGGAACGTTATGCGCCGCGCGCGTCGAAAGCGCATGGACCTCATGCCCAGCCTCCGCCTGATGTCGCATGAGACGATGGAGATACACCTCCACGCCACCGCGATGATCAAAAAATTTATTGATGTGGAGAATACGCATATACGGCTATGCACCACCTAGTAATTCCCGATAAACCTCTGCGTATTGTCGCACGATCGTATCCGGATGGAAACGCGAACGAATACCTGGCATGAGCGCTTGCGCAGATGCTTGCACGCGATCCGGTGTACGCAATAGCGCGCGAATCGCTTTCGTCCACGCCTCTGGATCATCCACGGGCAGTCGCGATGATTCAGGAAAAACGGATCGAAGAGCCGGAATATCGGAAACGAGCGCCGGAAGACCAATGGATGCCGCTTCGATAACCGCCGAACCAAGCCCTTCCCATCGGGACGGGAAGAGAAAAACATCAGACTCTTCCAAGATCTCGGGCGAACGAAGCGATGCGCCCATGAATCGGACGCGAGAAGCGATACCGAGCGATTCAGCAAGCTCTTTCAAATCACGTTCCAAAACTCCACCTCCAAGAATCGTGTACTGCCATGGCGGAGGAACGTTCGCGAGTGCACGAAGCGCGGTCTCAATCCCCTTTTGCGGAACGAGACGTGCCACCGTAACAAAGCGCGGCGGATCATGGAACGGAACGGGCGGACGCGGAGGCGCATCCAAAAAACTCATGCCATCAATTGTCATCACGCGACGTGGCGATGCGCCGAGATTTTTGATCGCATATTCGCGGACCGCATCAGACACGCTCACGATGCGCTCATATCCGTGGACGGAAAAACGACGAACCGCGTGTCGAATCACCGAATCTTCATGATCAATATTGTGCGCGGTGGAAAGAAAACGAGGATACGGAACGCCCTGCTCAGAAAACAATCGCTCTGGAGCATGCAAAGCGCGCGCCATAAGCGTCCAAAAATCCGCGCCGAACAAATGCGTATGAACGATCGCCGGACGACGATCGATATCCGTAAAAATCTTTCGTTCGAGATGCCGTACAAACGTGAAACGATTCGTATGTATCGAAGGTGCAACCTGCGACCATCGAATGTTTCGCATGCGTACGTCCGTTCGGAGCGGACCATCGCCAAATAGCACGAGAAGTTTTGTTCGGAATCCATGCCATGGCAACCGATCGCAAAGCTCAATCACAAAACGCTCCGCGCCGCCAATGCCAAGTGAAGGAATGACATGGAGGACAAGCGGACGCGAATCAGGAGCGTTCGGCGTCATCATAGGAAGCATGCGACGAGGCAAGTGCGCGCGTTGCTGCGATAAGCAATCCTAAAGCGAACCACATTTTTCCCGTCCAATAATTCGTATTAAACAACTGGTAGATAAGCGCACCGATGGCACCGATGGAAAGAAAAAGGATCACCGTACGTTCAACGTGCATCTGCGCATGCGTAAACGTCGAACGCAGTGACGAACGTACCAATTGAAACGCAGACCAAACGAACCACGCCACGGCCGCAAATCCGATCACGCCGGTTTCAGCGAATAATTTTTGCAACCATCCATGCGCATCAAGCGGATTTCCATATTCAATGGTAAAAAGCGCCGTCGATCCGATACGATCAACGAACGTTCCTGCGCCCGCACCGATCCACGGACTTTGTTGCCAAAGCGAAATCGCAATCTCCGCCATCATAAAGCGCGTAGACGTAGAACTCGCAACAAGCGCCGTGCTGCTAAACGCCGCCATAAGCGCCCCAAGCGGAAGCAATAAAAGAAGTCCAATGCCAACGTATGGCACAAACCGACGAAGTTGTTCACGCCATACCAGCCATCCGGCAAGGAAGACCTCAGCTGCAAAAACAATCCAATAGGTTCGCGCAAACGTGAGCAATCCGATCATGACTTGAAAAACCGCCGCAAGCACAAGAAGGCGCTTGATACGCGACGATGAAACTAATAGCCATAACGCCATCGTCGCCGGCACGCAAACCGCCAGCCACTCCGCAAGGACATTGTGATTATCACCAATCGGATGCACGCCGAACATCGGTAATGGAGTGGCACGCGGAAAAAGCTGCCCTGCGTTCTGCGAGCTAAAAAGGGAAACGAAACCGATGAGCGCGGAAAAAATTCCCGTTGCCACCACAATACCCAAGATCGATTTCAACCGACGACGCGAACGGATAAAATTCACGGGCAAGGCAACGTAGATCAAGTAGCAAAACAACACCGGACGGATCGTGTACTTGATCACGAGAAGCGCATCAGGTTGAAACGGCGACCAGATGGTTAAAAGATGCGCTGCGACAACGAGAAGCATGGGACCGAATAGCGGAAACCACGGCTTCCAATTTGAATCCCCACGACTTATCCATAACGCAATCACTTTCATCCCCCACACGATGAGGAGAATATAGGCCACCAATTCCCCAAGCAAAAAGTCGATCGATCCGCCAAAAACGCGCGCCCCAATTGAAAGCGCATCTGCAGGAATATGAACGAAGATGCCTAAAAAAGGAATGAGAAGCGCCATCAAACCAAGCGCGATGTAGGGATATGCGTACGCAAAAAGCACCGCAACAACGCCACCCAAAACCGTAATCGGACCTAATGGCAATCCTGCGACAATCAGAATGGCGGTTAAGGCAAGGATCAAAAAAACTCCCCACCCAAGCGTGGCGTATCCCGACGCATCAGATGCATGAGACATGGATGAGACCATTGTAGCACGGAAGAACCCCTAAATCCCCTTGTCAGGGGGCTTGGAATTTCTCACAAGAAACCAAAAATCCCTGACTCTCGATTGCCTGCGTTCGAAAACGCAAGCAAGAGAATCAGGGATCAAGGAGATTACAACGAATCATATGAGAATGATTCGAGGTGAAAAGGAGCGAGAGACGCTACGGAATGAGGACCTGTCCGTTGTAGCTGAGCATCTCGTTTGCTTCACAATGCGTAGCCGCATTCGGATCGCGCCACGTCAGATTTCCGACGAGTGAGATCGTGTACGGATGCGCCTGATCCAAACAGGGAGCGACGGTAAGTGTTCCAAGCGTGGAACCGCTTCCGCCCCATTGTGCGGGACAACCAGGGCCGTAGTAATTACGGTCACCCCAGTAGATCTCATTTCCGTATGCACCTGCCATCGGCATGTACATCTGAAACTCCCAGAGTCCGGATGTCCACGAGGTGACGCAGGTGAATGTGAAATTGCTCGAATCGAGATCCGAACACAACGCGCCCCACGTACCAAGCGACACACGCATGCCTTCGAACCGAATGGCATTACTGCCGGGGAAGGGCACGTCATGAACCGGTCCGACAACGATGTTATTCGCGTCGAAACGAATCACTTGCTGCCCTGCCGTGCATGCGACCGGGAACGGCGTACCCGTTGATCCAGCCGTACCAGTCGTTCCGCCGGTTGCCGTAGTACCACCTGCGGCTGTAACGCCACCGGTTGCACTCGTGCCACCGACTGAGGAAGTGCCGCCAGTGCTCGATGCACCGCCGGTACCGGACGAAAGACATACGCATCCGCCCCACACGAGACCATTTCCACTGTCCGTGCAAATAATTGCCGCCTGGGCGCAATTCGTGATCGTACAACTAACCGTTACGCCTGCAGCAGAGCAAGTCATGCCCGGCTGAGCCGTCGTACCACCAGTTGCGCTCGCGCCACCGGTTGAAACGGTTCCGCCGGCGCTTGATGCGCCGCCGAGGGTACCGCTACTTCCGGCAACGCCAGTCGTTCCACCATTCGTGGTTGAACCACCAGCTGAACTACTTCCAGCAACACCCGACGTACCACCAGTCCCACTCGCACCACCAGCACCAGACGTTCCTGGAGCACAGAGATGCAAGATCGTTTGCAGATTGGCTTGCGAGCCGATCGAAACGAGAACGAGCGTGGGATCTGTTGATGTCGTCGCGATTTGCGTCGCGACGGGAATGCAAACCTGTCCGGTTGCACACGCGATCCCCGTGGTACCACACTTGGTGTAGCACCGCGGAGGCGTGACGTTGTCTAGCACCGCACAGACTTCGTCCGTCGTACATGTACGCGCGGACGTTCCCGAACCACAAAGATTCTGAACACCGGCATCGCCGAGCGTAAGGTCTACCGACCCCACGCCAAAGACGACAGCGACATTCCGATTCTCGTAGTTGAACTGGAAGTTCAACGACACCTGCGTTCGGACGCCTACGCTCACATGGAACGGACTCGGATTGGATGTGAGGTACGTGCAATCCACGTATCCCGTATCCGGAGTTCCTGCAGGATTGCAGGTGTACCCCGATGCCATGCCGATCGTGTAATCGCCGGGCTGGAGAATGACTTCCTGCGAAGCATCCGTGCAATCCGTGGCGATACTCGAAACGATAGCATTGCTGCTATTGCGGATCTGAATCGTACCCGTGACGCAATCCCCTGCCGGAGACTGAAGAGCGACGCTTGCCTTGCCGACGTTGCCGTCGCCAGACATTTTGTCTTCTGCACAGCCCGTGGCGAATATCGCCATGAGCACTGTCAAAAGTGCAAACAGAGCTTGACTTGGTTTCATCCTGACCTCCACTCTTGTTGTTTACCTACCATGTTATCTACATCCTCCACCCCCGAGTTGCTCGCGGGTTTCGGAGCAACTCGAAAAAATCCAAAAAACGATAACGCTGCGAACGTACACTAAACTTGAAAAATAGTCAAGTATATATGGCAGCTCATGAAAAGATCAAAAGCACATTGCCAAATACTCTATACAAATAGACTTTTTCCTAAAAAATAGCTTTACAAAGCATAATTTTTATCAAAAAGGGTTATGACTGATAAGAAAAAAATAAAATTTTACTAAGGGGGCTTGACAAGTTTTCCAATTTCATCTACTGTCCGACCCACGTTGCTTTCATCAAGTCAGGTTCCCATGTTGGGAACAAGCATCGTGAACACAAGCACACAAGGGAGCGAAGGAAGAAAAATGCGAAAGTTCAATCTATTCGGTCTTTCCACAATTGCAATCATCGCAGCAGCCCTCAGCGGTTGCAGCAACAGCGACAGCCCGACCGAACAGTCAATGGGCACGGCTCAGATGAAACTCTCGACGACGGGCGACAACACTGGTTACTGCGTAACCGGAGACATCGTCTTCACGAGTACCACGAATTCGAACGTATATACTGTCTCGAATCCGAACTGCTCCAACGTCGCGCCGATCGAAATCATCCTGTTGCCGGACACCTATACCGTCAGCATCCCCAATCCGGTCTGTACGCCTCCAGCGGCCAGTTCCTCGAACTATACGGGCTGCACATTCTCCGGAACCACTCCGACGCCGGTCGTGGTCGCCGTGGGTCAGACAGCACCGGTCGCTATCAACATGCAGTACTACTACGACACTACCATCGAAGAGGTAGTGTTCGGAGTTGGCAGCGCCAGCGTCACACTTGGGTCGCCTACCGCCGTGGAACTTTGCGGAAGCGCCATCACGGACCCGGTCTGCGGAACAGGCGAAGCTTGCTACATCCTGAGCCCGGCAACTGGTCCAGCTTGTTACGCAAACACCTGTCCCACAACGGCATGTGCCTCTGGTCAAACGTGCATACCCGTGGCCCTACCATCCCAAATCGGACAAGTAGGAAGCCTCGCGGCCCTACCGCACATCTGCACCCCGGCACTACCCGGCCGATCAGCGGCAACTGGTACAGGTGGAGCCACTGGAGTTGGCGGCGCATCGAGCACCGGCGGATCCTCGGCAGCAGGTGGCACCAGCGCAGTAGCTGGCGCAACCAGCGTTGGCGGAACCACTGCCACGGCTGGTAGCACCAACACCTGATCGCGAACGATTGCAATTACAACTAGAAGAGGGAGAACGTCCCGCCTGAAATAACGGCGGGACCAAACCTCTTCATAAGAACCCCCTATCCGTCTAGGATCTGGGGGTTTTCGCTATTTACGGTCTGAAGGATGTACGGATTAGCAAACCAAAAATCCCTGACTCTCGATTACTTGCGTTCGAAAACGCATGCAAGAGAATCAGGGATTGAGGAGATTACAACGAATCATATGAGAATGACTCGAGGTGATTGAGGGTTACATTGATGCCGGAATGACTGCGTGGACCGTGCTGCGATCGTCCGTGAAGCGGAGCCACATCGTACGGCTCCAATTCGCTCGGCCTTGGTCGAGTGACGCGAGTGGAATCATGGATGACCCGTCGGCGTAGTATGCGTACGCGCGAAAGTCACTTGAAGCAACCCGTTCATTCGTTCCACAACCCGTGGTCGTGCAAACGTAGCGTGCCAGATAGAGCGAGCCGACATACCCCTGCATGATCGTCTCTTTCGTGAGATCGACCGATGAGAGGCGACATCGCCACCCTTTGATCATCTGACCGTTCCATGCGGGATCAGGCACGTTCATCGAAGAACACGTGGTGCTCTTGTACGTAGGAGCAATCATCTCCGCCCTTGCCGAGTCGCCGTTCAGCGTGACATTCGTATCCGTATGGATGAAGTCAATCTGGACATCGCGAACCGTTGAGGACGTTGATGTGCTCGTGGTACCGCCCGTGCCGACCAAATCCGGTCCGCCGCCACCGGTAACGCTTGAAGCGCCACCAGTTCCGGTCGTGAGATCCGGTCCGCCGCCGCCCGTAATGGGAAGCGTTGATGCGGAACAGAGACTTCCGCTATCGATCGTGGGATTGCCGTCGTTGCAGTCATTTGGCGAGGCCAAACCGCTTCGATCGTCATCCGCGTTTCCGGGACGAACGCCATTCGCGAACCACTCGAAGTTGAATCCCGTTCCTTCTGGGTTAGAGACGAAACGGAAACTCATCGGTTCGAGAACGTTGCCGTTCAAACGATAGACGTACACCGCTTTGGCATACGCTTGCGCTTGTCCGGAAACGCCGTCCTTGCCGGGAACCCACGAGCCAGCGCCAGTCAAACCCGTCGAAGCATAGAATTGCCGCGACGAAGCCAGGCTGACATTCGGAATCGTGCACTCACGGAAGATCGCATCGCCCGTGCAGGAATAGTCCTTTTGCATCAGACCAGTCACTGCCAGAACGAAGTTCGGCCACGTTACGGAATCCGGCGCATAGAAGCGCAGGACCACCGTTGAACCAGTCGGAGTCGTAGAGGTGGTTGTTGCGCCACCCGTTCCAGCTCCGCCCGTTGCAACGGACGATTGACCACCAGTCGCGGTCACGGAAGATGATCCGGCAACAGACGTTGTCGTCGTTGACGTTGCACCGCCCGTACCCGTATTCGTCGATGGCGGACATACGCAAGCGTTCTTCGCTTTGCAATCGCCCTGCCACCACTGAGCACCGATAACGCCGTTCCCGCAATCGCAGTTCTCGGCCTTCAGTGGATCACACGCGGGCGCAGTGGACGCTGTCGTTGCAGTCGTTCCGCCAGTGGATGACGTTGTCGAGCTCGAACTTCCGCCCGCGCTCGTCGTCGTTACCGCACCGCCGGTTGCCATGATCGCCGTGGTCGTTGCCGCCTTGCCGCCAGCTTCCGATGACGAATCTTCGCCACCTTGACCAGCTGCGCCGGCGCAACTATCCGTCTCCTCACAGCTATGGAACATTCCGTCTGCACAACCGTTGAGCGCAACCAATGAAGCGATCAAACCGAACACAACCTGTAGATTCTTCATGACGTTACTCGCTTTCTATTGAGGCTTTGAAGCCCCTTTTGTATCTTGTAAACCCTCTTTCGAAGGTGCGTAAACTGCCATCCCCAACCCGCCTAGAACCCTTTCCAGGCAATATGGGAATCATGAACAATATCATAAAAAGGCTAATTTGTCAAGTGTACTAACCATTATTCAATAAAACTTGTCATAAAAAGGCTCAAATAAGCCACTTATCCACTTTGATAGCCAAAAAATACGTGATACGGTCGTTTGCGCAGACGTCCGCATCGTTCCTTTGTAAAACCCGTCCTTTTCTTCTCTCACATACGAACATCCGTTCGATGAAAGAGAGGTTCTCATGGGAACCTGTTAAAGCTGGTCATTTTCCCCTGATCTTCAACCCTCTCGTTTCACGAGATTCCGCCCGCGCCTTCCGCCAATTCACCCGTGAAGCCGCACATCCCAGCGCGAATCTAAAAATCCATTCCCCGACTCCCAAGAACACCCGTACCAGCCCGGGCTTCTTTTTTTTATAGAACCCCTAAATCCCCTTGTCAGGGGACTTGAGCGCGGTACTAAAAAGTTTCTTTATCCGATCCAGTCCGTTAACACTGGCAAAGTTTGTTTTGCGGTTTCTGCCCACGTAAATTTCTTTGCCCGCTCAATGCCTCGTGCGCGAAAATCCGCCACCAATGATGGATCCGAAAGAAGACGTTCCATACCAACGGCAATCGCATCGATATCATCCGGCTTCACGAAGATGCCATTCCCCTCTCCAACGACCTCTGGCAAACAGCTATTATTCGCCGCGATCACCGGACAGCCGCAAGCCATCGCTTGCACGAGGGGGATTCCAAATCCTTCATACCAAGCCACGTGCACATATCCGCGCGCACCGGCCACGAGCGCAGGAACATCTGATTCCGGAACGTATCCGAGTTCCACGATCTGTGCACGGTTAGGAGACGCTTCGATGGCCGCTTTTATTTTTTCATACCCAAAACCCTTCGGACCGCAGAGCACGAGCACCGTCGGGTCTCCGACACCACGCTGCGCTTTCAACGCATCAAAAGCCTTCACGATCGAAACCACGTTCTTTTTTTCCTCCATGCGGCCGATCATCATGAAATACGGATCTGGAATGCGATACTTCGTAAGAGCGGCATGAATCGTTTCTTCATCCATCGGATGATAGAGACCGTGATCGATTCCAAGATGCGTGATCGCGATATTCGCCGGATCCGCTCCATACAACTCTACGATCTCACGACCACAAAACTCCGAAACCGTAATAATACGCGCGCCGGTTCGAACGATATCTTTCGTCGTGGCTTCGTGATACAACCGCTGTCGCTTGTTATACAGATGCGGCATGCGATGGAAACCTACGTCATGAATCGTCACCACGCTCTTTTCCGGACGAATCGGCGGTAACACGTGCGCAGGCACGAACAGCACGTCTGCCGGACGACGCATCATCTCCCAACTCATCCGCGCTTGCGTCCACAGATATTTCGGCCACCATCCCGCGCGCACTTCATACCAATTCTCCGGCAACACCGCCAAATCCCCGGTCAACGGCTCGCGCGTGTACAGCGCCCACTGATGCTTATCGCCAACCGTAAGTTTTTTCAACTCCTCAATCAGATGAAAGGCATACCATTCCACCCCGGTTTTCTTGGGCTTATTCGCACGACTCGCGTCAATTCCAATCAACATACGAAAAAAGTGTAGCACGCGAGCAAAGGGGTCGCATCTTCAAGCTCCCCTCCTTTCGGCTTGCCGAAGGGAGGGGTTAGGGGTGGGTTTGAGATCGGCACGAACAATGAGTACGGCAAAACCAAGGTGGATTCTACGACGAAAAAATACTCCTCTTATAACTCTCCAAATTCTCAAGCGCGATACCCGTTCCTTTTGCCACACAGAGCTGCGGCTCGTTGGCGATGAACGCCGGAACGCCCGTGGCTTCGCTGAAAAGCTTATCCAAATTTCGAAGCTGCGCGGTTCCACCGGAAACCACAATGCCTTTTTCCATCACGTCCGCGGACAGTTCCGGCGGCGTGTTGTGCAACACATCTTTGATCGCTTCCACCATACCCTGCAATTCATGCTGGATCGCATCGGTCACGTCGTCGCTTGTGATCGTAGCTACGCGAGGCAAGCCGCTCATCATATCGCGACCCTTCACCTGCATCTCTAATTTATTCTCTAAATACAATGCGGACCCGATTTGAATCTTGATATCTTCTGCAGTTCGCTCACCAACAGCCAATCCGTATTTTCGACGCACATGTTCCATGATCGCCGCATCCAACTTGTTTCCACCGATACGAATAGATGCGGAAGAGATGATGCCGCCCAAAGAGATCACCGCGATCTCACTCGTACCTCCGCCGATATCGATGATCATATGGCCGGATGGCGAACCGATCGGAATATCCGCACCGATCGCGGCAACCACCGGTTCTTTGATGATGTACGCGGACTTCGCTCCCGCAGAAATCGTGGCATCGATCACCGCGCGACGTTCCGTAGAGGTGATGCCACCCGGAACCGCAACCATAACTTCCACGCGGAAAAGGCGCATGCCGCCAAGGGCCTTGTTGATGAAATAACGAAGCATCGCTTCGGTCGTACGATAGTCCGCGATCACGCCATCCTTCAACGGACGCTTCGCGACAATCGTATCCGGCGTGCGACCGAGCATTTCCTTGGCTTCTTTTCCAACCGCAAGCACTTTTTTATCATGCACGGAAATCGCAACCACAGATGGCTCATGAATGATAATGCCGCGCTTCGGCATGTAGACGAGCACCGTGGTAGTTCCAAGATCAATTCCAATTTTTTTCGCGAACATAGAGACAAGAGGTCGGAGATCAAAAGAGGAAGTGAGAGATAGGTCGTAGAGATATTCCTACGACCTACTTCCCACGTCCTGCTTCCTACGGACTAAAACGTAACTTTTACCTGTCGATCGACGGACGTATCCGTTTGCAAATGGTACGAGGCATTCCCCCACTGGTCCGGTTCCTCTGCCGGCGAAGCCTTTAAGAGGTTCTTCGAGAAGGCAATATCAAGGGTGAGTGCAGTGGCATCATTCCCCGACTGCTTCTGCCAGTCAAGCGAATAGGCGCCTTGCGCGATCTGATCGCCAAGTGCGGCTGGCAGTCGATACGTAAACGTCAAGGTTTGCGTCATTTTCGGCTCAATGGACCAAAAGGCTCCAAAAACCGTTTTGCCAAGTTCGCGCGTCACATCAACGCGACCCGGAACCACGCGTCCACCGGTCTTGTATCGATCGTTCAACATCGCGCCTTCCGAAGAGATAAGCTCCGCACCTTCCGGAACGTAAACTCGCGTGTAGCTTCGATATCGCGTGTACTTAAAAGCGATCGGATCATCCACCGGAGCGTACGCTTGAGCGCGATTCGTATATCGAAGCGTCAGCGTTGCAATGAGATTTTTAGGATCTTTGGCATCCAGCTGATACGAAACGTATCGATCCACGACCGCATCCGTCTTTAATGCACCGAGGTTCGCATCAACGACCCAGGCGTAATCCCCTTCTGCTGGCTTCACGCGACCCGTCCAATCAAAACGATCCAAGCGCGCAAGAAGCTGCGGTGACGTGGAATAGATCATCACCTGCTTACGCTCAAAAGCCTTCGTCAACAAATCGAACAACTCCGGCCATCGCGATGCCGGCAATGACGTAAGTTTTGCGAACAAAGCATCGCCAAGCTTTGTGAGCACGGCCTTGCGTTGATCGCGAGGAATGCCCTTCTTCAAGAACCCGACTTCAACTTCATACTCCAAGGTATCGAAAAACGTTTCAGCTTCAAATGTAATACCGTCGATCGTCATCGGTCCGGCAATATGTAAAAGCTCTTTAAACAATGGCGGGTTGATGGCGATCACGCCCGTCGGACGTGCGGGAGCCTTCCCCGTTCCGAGCTGAACTTCTTTCGTATACGTATCAATGATCCGTTCTGCGGATGTAGGAAAGTCCGGGGACCAATTCGTGTCGCGCAAGAAGAGCGTTGGAACGCCGAGATATTGTTTGATCGGTTCTGGCGCCGGAACGTTCCACGTAGCGGAAACCGGATTATCGATCGTATAGATATCGTCAAAAGCAAATGTCTTAATATCCCCTCCATCAATGTCCAACAAACCGATCGTGCCCACGAATCCGCCGGTTGGACGAAGCTCATCATCATTCTGGAGCAATACGAGATAACGAGATTCTTCCGGATACCCGGCCAGTGGGATCATTACTTCCAAAAGCGGAATCGCTTCATCAATCGTTTGCTTAAGCCTTGGCAACTGCTCCGCAACTGGAGCAAGCGCTTTACGTAACGGCGCAACGAGCTGATCTTGCGGAATACGATTCCATGCGTCCAGCGCCACATCGATACGCGCCTGAGCCGCACGCAAATCAGGAAGCGAAGAATCAAGCTTTGCAAGCAAGGCTCGCTTTTCTTCTGCGGTCAAATCCTGAAACGACCTGTCTGGATCAATAGACGGAACGAGTGCATTCGTCGCATCTTCCACATCCGCGGCCGTTCCCAAAAGATCGCGGGCAACACTAAGAACCGTTTTTGCGCCAGACAACGTTTCCGATCCGGCATTCGCAACTTCTTCCATGGCACGAATTTGTACACCAACCCCTGGAACGTCGCGCCAAAATCCAGTCTGCTGCAATGAACGACGCATATCCGCGATATTCAAAGCTGCGATATCAATCGCATCCGTCGCCTCATCAATATCACGAGCTTCCATCGCCGCCTTCATATCCGACACGGATCGCATCGCCGTTCGAGCATGAAGACCGGCGCCGATAAGCCCTACGAGCGCCGGACCGAGGACGATCGCACAAAGAAACGCAATCGATATCCCCAAAATCATCCCAAAACGCCAAAAAGAACGCCGCGGAGCACGAGATGGCTTTGCCGAAACCGGACGTGGTGGTTTTGGTAGAGAAGCCTTTGGTGGCACGGCAACAGGAATGGGTCGAGGAAGCGGTGGATTTCCTGGCATGCGCGCATCGGACGCATTCACGTCAAAAACACCTGATCCGAGGGCTGGCACGCCTGGACAGGTTAAAAAATTTGGCTTTGGCTCAATTGGTTTCTTGTTCTTGTCCATGCCCCTGTTCGACGCGAACGGGCGCTCCGTACTCCTTTGGCGCACGCGCGTACTTCATGAAGTATCGTACCGCACTTGCGATATGAATGCGAACAAGACGGTTCGTCACAATCTCCCACGGCGCCCGGATCAAGCTCTCGCGTTGATGATAGTGTACGAATCGCGCATGCGGAACGAACGTCACTTTCCATCCTGCTTCCCAAACCCGTCGACAAAAATCAACATCTTCATAATACATGAAAAATCGCTCATCGAGTCCACCGATCTTCCGAATCACATCCTGACGAATCAACATCGCGGCCCCGTACACGGAATCTGCATCATGGAGAAGTGTATGATCAACGTCTCGCATGTGATACGCGTGCAATGCCCGTTTCCCCCAAGGAAGCCGACCGAGAATCGTACGCTGGTATGCCGGAATCAACACGTGAGGGAATCGAACGCAATTTTCTTGACGCGTCCCGTTCGGACTCTCGATCCACGGAGCGAATACGCCGGACTCAGGCAATGCGTCTGCGGTCGCAATCAATTTTTCCATTTCTCCGGCAAACACCGTGAGATCCGGATTCGTGAGCATCACATATTCCCCTTTCGCCTGCGCAATCGCAAGATTATTCGCCTTTGCAAAACCGAGATTCGCACCCGGATCAATCACCGTAACCCAAGGGAATCGTTCGCGGACCATGTCTGCGGTCCCATCTCCACCATTATCAACGAGAATGTATTCAAACGGAAACGCGAAACGAGCCTCTTCAATGCCGCGCAAAAGCAGCCGAACAAGATTCGGCGTGCGATAGCACACAGTGATAAACGAGACTTTCATGAATACCGTTAGCCCTTTTACACAAACCACTTCCGCATCTCCTCAGGAGAAGCCTTTCGGCGGGCCAATAAAAGGCGACGTTTGGCGAAAATTTGACCCCTGCCCATCCAAGCCTCCATTGTGCCCCGAAGGTACTGGGGTACCATAAAACTGGCACCGATGGCAAGGGTACCATGCAAAATGATCCAAAAAGCGTGTGTCCAACGATTAATGGCATCATCATTCTTCCATTCCATCCAAATCTGGTTCCGACGTGAAGCACGAACAACCAAAGGAGGTCGTTGCCACACGGTTTTCAAAAGACGAAGCATCCCCAAGAACGGATTCGCCCCACCAGGATCACGAGCAAAACGATGATGCCAAGCAATAGCCGTGGAAATGAGCTCAATGCGAAGACCGAGCAATCGAGCACGCCAACAGAGATCCGCATCCTCTTTATAGGCAAAAAAGGACTCGTCAAAAATCTCATGCTCCGCAAGCGCGAGCGTTTTAAGCGCAGAAGCACGAATCACCATGGCTGCCCCGGAAATACCGAACGGCGCAATACGATCGAACTGCCCAGCATCCTTCTCCCCTGCGCCGCGATCAACCACAGCGCGCGTTTTTTTGATGCTCAACCCCGCACTATCGATCACATCCGTTCGATCGATCGCATATGGATCCGTTTCATCGTCCATGCGTCGAATCGCGCGATAGAGCTTCGGACCCGCAATCGCAACATCTGGATGCGCATCCATGTATCGAAGGATCTCTTCGATACATGACGAGTCGAGCACGATATCCGGATTCAGGATGCACACGTATCGCTGCGAAAGATCCGCATCTTCCTGCCATCGCGATAAAGCGATCGCCATTCCCTGATTATGCGCACGCGCAAATCCCTGATTTCGAAAATTGCGCAGCATCGAAACCTCAGGATGATGCGTTTGAATCCAAGACTGCGTTCCATCCGTGGAGGCATTGTCCACCACAGAGACCGTGACCTCTTGGGAGGTTTGCGCCTCAAGGGACGCAAAAAGATTCGAAAGAAAACGCTCCGAATTCCAAGTCACGATATTCACGACGAAACGCTTGGCATGCTCCATACTTATGATGCGCGACGATTCTTCTGCGTCACATTAAATCCAAGACGGAATCGACCGCCGAGCATATGTCGCGTTTGTGCATCAATCGCAGGAATCGATCCGAACAAAATTCCCGTCACCGGCAATAACACCCACTGCAGAACGATCGTGAGTGCCGCATACGGACGCGAAACATGCGCCGGACGAGGAGGGAGCAAGGTCACGGCGAGTGCCGCGGAAATAAATGCGCCGACCAATGAAAACTGCATGAGTCGCTGCAAGGTAAACGGCGTATTCTGAAACATCGCGAATGAACGATACGTATCCGATGCCAGCCAGAACGGCAATCGTCCAAGGATCGTAATGAGAAGCGGCGCGGTTGCCCAGGTATACGAGCCTTCGATCTGTTTCCAGATATACAACGCCTTCACGCGAAACGACATTTTGCGATCCGGGAGGAACTTCTCCATCATGAACACGAAATTTTCCACACCCCATGCCCATCGTCGCATCTGTTTATAGAGAGCGAGCAACGAATTGGCATAACTCACGCTATCCACCGAATCCATGGAAATCGGAAGGTAAATCGGCGTCACGCGATAATCGCCATGGTAGTGGGCGAATGCCTGTAAAAATATTCGTGAATCTTCCGATACGATGTCTTTCTGCCAAAAACCCACATCCAGCAACATGCGCCAACTCATGGAATGACTCGAGAACGTCATCATCTGTTCCGGACGGGCCAACTCGCTCATGAGCCAAAAAGTGGTACCGAACATCGCCACGCGCACCGGAGCCTTCGCCTCCCACAAATTGTTGTTATAGAGCGCCACGGGCTGATACGAACTTCGCGTTGGAGACGGCGATGTAAGATACGCATGGGTCACGCATGAAAAATACTGCGGATGCATGATCGTATCCACATCAAACGAAGACACGATGAGATGATCCGGAGAAATACCCATCTCTTCGATCATGGGGGCGATATGTCGCCCCATCCAATTAAGGTTGCTCCCCTTGCCCGGAATTTCATCAATGCCGAATTGCGTATTCGGATGGATCGTCGTCACGAAACGACAGAATCGGGATCCATATTCTTCCGTGACGCGACGCGCGATATCGGAAAACTGTTCGTAGAATCGCGCTTCGCCGCCCAAACAAATGATCATGCGATCACACGGCGTAGTGCTTGCGAGAATCGTATTCAACGTTCCTCGAATAATCTCGATATCTTCCCCGCACGTCGGAAGCATGATCAAATGCATGATCTTGTCATACCCCGGCAATCGCTGGGCATCTTGCTGCCAATCATGTTTCAACGCCCGTCGATATCGCCACCAGGAGATGAGGAGGAATGGTGCGTAATACCCGATACGGATCAACCAGAAAACATCAAAAACGATAATGAATCCGATCACGATGAGCGGATAGGTAAACGAAAGGACAACGGAGCCGATCAATGTGATCCAGACAATGGCCCCTGGAAGAATTTCGTAAATGCGACGTTTCGTAGGAGAGCTCATGATGGGAGAGAAGAAGAACGCGGGACCGTGATATTCGGTTCCGCATCATAAATTGGTGCGACGTACGTTTGAGCGCGATATGATCCTCGCATCAAACGGTCACGAACGCTTTCGAGATCTTCGGCTTCACTTCGATCGATTCCGAAAAGCGGGATGCGCAAAATGCGCGCCATCACATTCGCAGCAAGCACGCCGCTGCGCACCGCGGAAAAAGATCCCGGTCCATGCACCACGCAAATCCCCTTCAAATCCTTTAGCTGCTTCACGGGGATAAAAGAGGAAAGTTCACGGATCATCGAATACCGATCGGCAACATGATCATGCGCACGGATCGTACCCAAGACCGGAAGGTGAGCGAGACGCAAACGTCCGCGCTCACTTGAGTCAATAAAGAGCCACATAATGGACTATCGAAACTTCGGATCGTCGAGACGGTCGATAATAATATTCTTCGGCGCTTCGATGATGCTGTACAAAAATTTGTCTGCCATTTCTTTACGATACTGATACTCCGTAAACGGCATGACGGTATAATTGATTTCCGCCCCCAAGGTCTGTTCCATGGACTTCACGATTTTTTCCAACGCCTGTTTGTCCACCGTTCCGATGATGAAGAGGTCGATTTGCGAATGACTCACGCCAAGAAAGGCCCCCATGAGCGCCACGTATCGCACAGCATCGGAAGAGCCTAAGACGTGGTCAATGCGATGCTCAACGAGCAATTGTGATTTCGTGAGAAGCGAACGAATCTCCGACAAGAGTGGAAACGTGGCATTCAATCGATAGTACTTTCGTTTCAATCCTGGACGCTTGGCATCCCCATCGCTTTCTGCAGTTTCAATAATGAATCCAAAAGAGATCAAATTCGCGAGCTCACGACGAACAGCATTGATCTGTGTAGACACGCGTCGCGTGACTTCACGAACGAAAATCGGCTCTGTTGGCTGACTTAAGAAGAGTGAAATCAACTTCACACGCGTCCGTGAACCAAAAAGGTGTTCGAGCATATCCGTACCTGTATCCTGCCTCGTTCTACCCCTCTTGACAAGAGGGGATCTCATCCACTGATCCACCTAGCCAAAATAGCCATAATCCTCTACGATCCATAGCAGACACTCCCCTTCCTGGAACATATTGGACAGGAAGGTCAAACACCCATGAGCCAAGACGCAACCCCTCAAAAAGAATACGCATTCCGCATTACGGACATCGAGCATAGCAATAGCAGCATCGATGAAAATATCGTCGGCATCTTTCGTTTTGAGCCGTCGAGCATGACCAAAAAAGGCCCCACGCTTGTCGTCATCGCCGATATCGAAGGCGTTGGGTACATGTACGATCGTTTGATCGACGTGGTGAACACCGAAGCGGAACATGCCCGAACCCTTTTGACGAACATTGAACAAGAACCCGTCACGCGTTTCGAAAAGGTCATTCAGAACATCAATAAGTCCGTGGCCGACTTCCTCCGCGAAGAAGCGGCTCCGATCAACTGGAATCGCGTCAACCTTTTCATCATCGAACTCTCCGATGGCCACATGTGCCTTGCCGGCATCGGACGCCTAATGAACATGTTCCTCCAAAAGCAGGAGGACGGTTCTTATAAGACATTCGACCTTTTCGCGTCCCTTGATCAACGCGTGGATATCGATCCAGAAAAAGTCTTCTCAAACATCATCTGTGGCGACTTTGCCCCAGGAGATGTCCTCATGGCTGGATCGAAAAATTTCGAGCGCATCCGAAACGAATTCCGCCTTCGTGAGCGTCTCACCACGCTCCCTCCGGTCACCGCCGCGCTTGAGATCAAACAGGACCTTGAACGCCGAGGAACGCCGGATGATTTCGTGGCCACAGTCGTCACGCTCCGAGAAATCGATATTCCGAAACCGGTTACGGACACGTATACAGAACCGCTCAAAGAACGAAGCACGGCCTCCATTGAAAAGCTCCGACAAACCGAAGCGGAAACGCTCCGACACCTCGCGCCCTCCATTGGACGAGGGGAAAAACGTCCGGGCCTCGGAGAACCGAATGCGCCCCGCATCGGAGCGATGAATATCATCACGCGCGTTGGAGAAATCACGAAACGATTTTTCCATCGAGGCGAGCGCATCCACGACGTGGCGAATATGACCAATCTTCGTGGTATGCATGACGGATTCGGTTCCTGGCTCACGAAACGCAAAAAGACCTTCATCATCGCATTAGTCTGTTTTGCCATCGGAGGCATCGGTACGACGATGATTATCAAGCATCAACGGAACATTGCCGCCGAACGCAATGCATGGAACGAATCATACGATAAAATTCGCGCAGCCATTGAAAAGACCGAGGGCGAATCCGTGTACTCGGAAGATCGTGCACGAACGTCGATGGCGAATGCCTTGGAGCAACTTGATGCGCTCGATGCGTCGACAGACGCTCGAAAACAAGCTGTTGAAGAATTAAAAACACAGGCCGCAGAAATTCGAAAGAAGCTCCAGCGTATCGTGACCACGCAATCCCCAACAAAACTCTATGCGCTCACGGACGGTATTTCAGATGGAGCGCTCCGTTCTCCGATTATCTGGAAAGGCAATATCGTCGTTGCGGATCGTGCCGGAAATAAAATCACCGTGATCAATCCTGCGGACAAGAAAACCGTGGACATTGCCATGCCGGAAGGAAAGCCGGAGATCACGAGCCTCGCCCCAGGCAAATCTTCTGTGATCGTTGCGTTCTCAGATAAAACACTTGCGGCCGTGAATATCGAAACGAAGGAAGTTTCAAATCTCTCCCTCTCTTCGTCTGCAACGGAAATCACCGATGCGGTTACGTATACCGCGAATCGTCTTTACGTTCTCGATGCAGGATCCCAGCAAATCTGGCGCCATCAAATGGCCTCGGGCGGATTCGGAGCCGGAAGCAAGTACCTTCAAGCGAATGCAGCAGACCTTTCGAATGCCACATCCATCGCCATCGATTCGAACGTGTACGTGTTAAAAAAGAACGGAAGCGTGGTCCGATTCTCGAACGGCGGACAAGACGGATTTAGCCTCGCAGCCATTGATCCGGTCCTTGAAAACGGAAACCAGATCTGGACCGACCCAGACGCCACCGTGATCGCTATTGCCGACGCGAACGGAAAGCGCGTCGCCACCTTTACCAAAGAAGGCCGCCTCATCGCTCAATTCACCTCCCCCGCCTTCAAAGGACCAACGGACGTGATCGGTGATGTTGCGAATAAGAAACTCTACGTCGTGGACGGCAACGCCATCTACGAATTGATCCTGCCGTAAAACACACCTCCACCCTATGGATCAAAACAAACAATTGATCACAAACCCCATCATCTCCGCGCAACAGCCTCATAAATACCTAGGGATCTTCGGCATGCTTTGGGTGACCGTTCTCCTCGTTGGCACATTCACTTCACTCAAAACCTTCTACATTGGTCATTTCGTCTTCTCCGTAGGCGCCATCGCCTACCCTTTCGTATATATCTTTGCCGATATCTTTACGGAAGTATACGGGTATCGCGTAACGAGAAAAATCGTATGGACGGGTTTTGCGTGTATGTTGCTTTCTACGATATTAACGTCCATCTACAGCTTCGTACCCAATCCCTCGTTTGAGTATAACGACGCATTCAATCTCATCTTCCGATCTGCGCCAATAGTCGCGCTTGGATTTATCGTCGCATTCTTCTCTGGTGAACTCACAAACTCCTATGTCGTAGCAAAAATGAAACTTTGGACGAAGGGAAGATTTGTAGGCGCAAGACTCGTGATCTCGACGCTTTTCGGACAAACGGTAGACAATGGCATCGCTTTCTTTACTGCCTTCTATTTCGCTGGATGGTTCACAGCGGCAGAAATCATCCCTCTCACTATCACAACGGTCACATTCTGTACCGTCTGGGAAATCATTGCGCTTCCGATCACCCAAAAAGTCATCAAAATCATCAAACATAAAGAGGGTCTGGATACCTACGATGAAGGCACGAACTTCAATCCGTTCGCTTTACACAATTAAAGAAAGATAAAAAAACGTCCCGATGAACTCGGGACGTTTTTTTATCTCTGAAAAAAGATTTACTTGAGGACGGCCTTTCCGCCGGCTTCTTCGATCTTCTTCTTGATTTCCTCGGCTTCGGCCTTTGGAGCGTTCTCCTTGACCACCTTTGGGGCGCCGTCAACGAGATCCTTCGCTTCCTTCAAACCAAGACCAGTGACTTCACGAACCGCCTTGATGACGCCGATCTTGTTGGATCCGGCTTCGGTCAATTCAACCGTGAATTCGGACTTCTCTTCGGCAGCAGCTGCACCACCAGCGGCCATAACGGCAACAGGAGCGGCGGCAGAAACGCCAAACTTATCTTCGAGCGTCTTTACGAGCTCGGCGAGATCGAGCACGGAGAGCTTTTCGATCGTTTCCACGATCGCCTTGAACTTCTCCGGGATCTCTACGTTCTTCATTTCGTCGGACATAGATATAACGTTAAAATTTTGAATTTAGGATGCCTATGCGGCTGGGGATTCCTCTGATACTTCTGCGACAGGAGCTTCTACGACTTCTGGAGCTGGAGCGACTTCCGTTGCAACCTCTGCTGCTGGAGCCTCAACGGCTGGAGCAACTTCAGGAGCTGGAGCACCGGCTTCACGAGCTTCACGAACCGCATTCAACACGCGGACGAAAGCGGAAACCGGAGCGTAAATCGTTCCAACAACCATTCCAAGGAGCTCTTGGCGGGAAGGAAGCTTGCTGAGCGCAACCATCTTTTCCTTGCCAACAACTGTGCCTTCAAAGACACCGCCGACGATCTGAAGGCTCGTCGTCTTTGAAACATCACCGAACACCTTGGCCGGAGCCACGATATCGCTGATGCCGAACGCAACGCCGATCATGCCGTCGAACTGCTTGGCATCAACATCGTATCCTGCATCTTTCGCTGCACGCGTGACCAAAGACTTCTTGGCGACCATGTAGCGAACATCCGCTGCGCGCATCTTCTTACGGAGTTCATCCACCTGCGACACCGTGATTCCACGATAGTCGGCGAAGGCAACGGACACCGCATCTTTGAAGTTCTGCGTGAGCGCTTCAAGCGTAACTGCTTTTTGTGCACGAGATTTTGCCATAATGTTTACGTATGGCTGACGGCTGATGACTCACGGGAGGCGCTTAGATATCGCCGTTGACCGTAAGCCGTTGACCGTAAGCCTGATCTTTTTCGACCTTTTAAAAACACCCGCCGAGACACTGATGTCCTGCGGGCGATCTCATATCAAAATGATAGATTTCGACGCGCCTCGGCAGGGTTTGAGGTTTAATCCCGATGGACATCGGGGCCCTGCTGTCTTTGGACACGAATCTTTGGATGTGGGCCTATCATAGGGGAAATCCGAATTTTGGTCAAGATGAGAAAAGAGGTCATGAGAAAAGGGATGTTGAGCATAAAAAATATCGATTATTGAGCCAAAAAAGCAGAAGCGGGCGGTTGGTGAGTTCACCAATCCGCCCGCAAGCGCACGAAACGTAAAGCCGTCAGGACTTTGGGGTCATTACAGCAAGAAAACGCTGAATAGCCCCGAAAGGAATCTTTACGGAGAAAAAATCCCCATTCCCATAGAACGCATCTGGAACGAATCCCATACATTCCACCTCAAGATCTCCAGCCGCCATGGACCAAAACACGACCTCAAACTCACGAGGAAGCGCCTTTGTAGGATCGCGGACGACGATAAAAAGGTCATCACCGTCACGAACTGGCATCGCAACCATGGCAGACATGGAGGCCGCCGACTGAATACCCGCATCCAAAGACTGGCTGGAACCGGACTCGAACAGACCGACATCGTTCTGAAACGCAAAGACGATGCGATCTTGGCACGAGAGCATGACCGTTTCCCAGGACCGAGATCGACGTAGTTCGGGAACCGTATTGAGTTGCGCAGCAAGCTGATCGGCATCAAAAACCGTTTCCGGATTCAGGATACGTGCCAAAGCCTCCTGGAAATACGGTCGATTATCGACCAGGACGCATCGTTGAGGAGCTACGAACGACGAAGAGTCACAACGGACTGCTGCAGTGTGAAGTTGCATGACACAGCCTCCTTTCAAGGCAAGTGGTTCATTGTGCGTAAAATACGCAGAATGACAAATGAACATATCATATCCAAAAAAGAAAGTCAAGACTGATTGACTTCAAAACAATCGAACGACGCCGCTATCCAATAACCGTCCCGGTAAACGTTTTTCCGCTCAATATACGATCAATATTCGTAAAATCCTTGCCCGTAACAACCACGGTCATCCCCTGTTTTTCCGCTAAACGTGAGGCTACTGGATCAAACGGGTGATTCGCCCCAGGATGCCATTCATGGCCAACGACGCCCCGGAATTGCTTCCACGTCATGGCATCAAATTTCTTAGCATCCGGATCAAGATTCGGATCACGATCGTAGACCGCATCGATATTCGAAAGGTTAATCACAAGATGGGATTTATACTGTTTTGCGAGCTTCACGGCCACGTAATCCGTGGACCACCCGGGCTTCCATCCCGCGGCAATTAATACCTTCTGCTTCCACATAATTTTTCGCGTCGGATCTTTTACGACGTAATGCAAGGCGATGTCTCGAAAAATCGATCGTAAGAGATGACCGTTCAAACGCGTGGCATGAATGCCGAGCCAATCCACATCTTCATCCGCAAGACGCACGAGCGCATTCGCCGCCTCTTGATACTGACGCGCAGTCCTTCCCCCGCCTACGACGATAATAAATCGATACCCGCGCTTCGTCTGCTTCACGATAAATGATCGCAACGCTTTGAGATACGTCACATTAATCCCCTCCTTGGGCACCACAAGCGAACCACCGACCGAGAGCACGATGGGATCTTTTTTGGAGAAATTCATAGTTAGTCTTTCGTTCCAGCGATGGCGTTTCCGATCCAGGAAATCGCCCAGAATGCGAGCGAACCAAGCAAGGCCGCTACGAAGCCGTCAACGTAAAATCCTTTCACGAACGTTGAGACGAACCAGAACAGCAAGGCGTTAATGACGAGCGTAAAGAGACCCAGTGTTAAAATCGTAATCGGAAGTGTGAGGATGATCAGAATCGGTCGGATGACGAGGTTGATCAATCCGATCACGAGCGCAGCGATGATCGCGGTATAGAGATCCAGCACATGCACGCCGGGAACGATGTATGGCACGGCGAAAATCGCTGCTGCACTGATAAGCCAACGAAGGAGGAGTTTCATAGGATGAGGGGAAAGATTGATTGGTAAATGACTAATCAACTTTTTCTTTAAATCGTTCTTTGATTTCCTGGATCTTCTGCTCAGCCTTCGAAAGCTGCTCGCGACATTGCGACGCGAGTTCCATGGCGCGCTCAAACTTCTGCAAGCCTTTGTCTAAATCCGGCTGCTCATGTTCAAACCACGAGGCAAGCTCTTCGAGCTCCTTAAAAGATGATGAAAAATCGCCTGTTTTCTTTGCCATAGAAGTTAATAGGGAAATAATCGCATAGATGACCTCGCTCGTCTATGTTTTGCGGATCACCTGAATGGACGCGCCAGCGATGCCGTCTTTAAACTGCACTTCCACGCTCTGGCCTCTGGAAAGACCTTCAACACTTCCAATCACTCCGCCGGACGTAGAACGCACGAACGCGTACCCGCGACCAAGAACGGCTTTTGGATCAAGCGACTTGAGCAAGCGCGTCGTTCCGACCACGCGTTCGGAAAACGATTTCATCATCCGATCAAGGCCATCAGTGATCGATGTTCGATACCGTTCAAGCGCCACCGCATATCGTTCCAGCCAACGAGCACTCACATGGAACATCCGATCCATGAGCGCACGCTTAGCCTGGATTTCACGCTCAACGGACTCCGATACGCGACCGATCATCGCCGCGATCTCGTACTCGATATCGCGCTGATCCGGAACGAGACGACGTGCCGCATCCGTTGGTGTTGATCCACGGATATCCGCAACTTCTTCCGCGAGCGTGATATCTCGCTCATGTCCGATCGCAACCACGGTCGGAATCTTTGACGCATGGATAGCCCGAACGAGCGATTCATCATTAAACGCCATCAGCTCTTCAAACGATCCTCCGCCGCGCGTAATCACGATCGCGTCATACGCACGATCTTTCGCCTTTTGCTGCGCGGTCGCTACCGCCGAGATCACATCCGCTGGAGCTTTTTCACCTTGGACGACCACGTGATACAAATCAATCTCCAATAACGGCCAACGTTCTTTGGTAATGCGACAAAAGTCTCCGTATGCCGCGCTTTCACGGCTCGCGATAAGCGCGATACGATGCGGGATGCGAGGGATCGATCGCTTGCGCGTAACATCGAAAAGCCCCTCTTTCTCCAATCGCGCACGAAGCGCAGCCAAAGCTTTTCGCAACGCCCCTTCTCCGACGAGCTCCACCTGTTCCGCGGAAAGCGAAAACTTCCCGTACTTCTGATAGATACGCGCCATGCCCGTGACACGAACCTTCATCCCGTCTTCCACCGGAACCTTCAACTTCCAAATAGGCATGAACACGTTCACGAGCGACTCATCATCTTTGAGGTCAAAGCTCACCCACTGTCCCTGGCTCACCCGATACCCACTCACCTCCCCTTCCACGCCAAATACCTCGTACTCCGAAAGCGCCTTAAGCGTTTCATTCACGAGGTCGAGGAATTGAGAGACGGAGAGGACGCGCATAACCATGAGCTGTTCCAAGAGTGTAGCGGACGGGATGGGAAATGCAAAAAAACACCCATCGACCAAAATAGCCGATAGGTATTCGCCTCTCCAGGCTTTTTCTTATCTTGTCTGATACCAACCTGCGGTTGTGCTACACGGACGAGGGAACATCTTGGTCAATTCTTCCCAGGAGAAATAGGTCACCCACACCATTGAGATGCCGATGAGGACACCGATGGTGATAAGGAGCGGAGGGAACCAAACCGAATCCATCGGGAAAATTGATTTCTTCTTCTTTTTGAGGAATGGGACTTTCATAATGAACGTGATATGCACGGTATGATACACGGTTTTTCGAAAGAAAGATATTTTTTATTCTTTCTTGGTGTGCATAACACCCGATCGAATGGATTCCGCAAGCGAAGGATCAGAGATCTCCGCGAGATGATCGAGACGAACTTGGCGTTCATCGCCCGTGAGAAGAACCGGATGACTCTTCACAATATGAATCGGGAAAAAATGCATGGTTGCGCCGGATGGTTCAAGAACCAGTCCAACCGCAAGGCCGTATTGCGTTTCCTTAGACCAGTCTTGATCGAAAATAAAATTCCCGAGCGAATACGCGATCGGTCTTCCGCGATACGTTTCGACGCTCTGCATCCAATGCGGATGCGTGCCGATAATCGCATCAACGCCTTGATCGATAAACCAATGCCCTAATTCTGTTTGCACGGAGGACGGCTTTTCCTGATACTCATTCCCCCAATGGATAAATACGACCACGGAATCAGACCCCTGACGCGCCTGCGCAACCGCTTGTTTGGCTTGATCGCGATCAAGCGGATTGTCCGTGACGTTAAAAGAAAGAATGCCGATGCGCTTGCCGCGGACGTCGAATATGCGTAAAGCATCATCCGCCGTATCGCGAACCTGATCGCCGATGGCGACGATCCCTTGTGATGCGAGAATAGCCCGCGAAGAAGAAGCAGCATCACGCCCCTGATCTAACGTATGGTTATTCGCCTGACTCACGGCTGTAAAACCAACGCGCCGCAAGAGCGCAGCCACGGACGGATCAAAAGCAAAATCATTCTCTTTGACCGGCGGAAGATGTTCGGGAGAAATCGGACCTTCAAGATTTCCGATAACAGCATCTTGTCCGCGCATCAATCGCTCTTCCTGACCCAGGATGCCATCGAACGGATAGAGCGGCTCGCCGGATCTCGCCATGCGATTGCGCACCTCGCGGTCGAACATCATGTCTCCCACAAAAAGCATGGTCGTTTTTTCTTGGGAAGAAATTTCTCCTGGGGAAAACGATGCGATGAAATGACTCGTGGAGTCTTGGGCGATTTTCGATTGCAGGATGCGAAGCGAATTCGTATGCGCGTGCGTCACGACATTACCGAGCCCAAGTTCGCGCGCAACACTAAGCGTGACTGCGAGGATATCCGCGCTATCGAGTTCAACGCGATCTACTTCCCGATCCGCAAGATGCTCGATCACGTCTTGCGCAAGTTCGTCATGGAAATCCGCGGCGAACGCCGGGAGATAGTGGGAGAAGTCCACGGAAGAAATCAGCAAGGCTTTGGGATCACGCTTGAGGGCGGATGTGAGAGCGGAAACGAGCGGCGCACGAGCGTCTTCGCAACTCTGTGCGCGCGACGCTTCGCAAATACGAACCGTGAGCGCCACGATCTTCGTCGAAGGAAATGCGCGCGCAACATACGGCACCAGCGCCTGCATTGCGAGCTCTTCTTGAAGAACCGCATCGTCAACGGACGCGAGCGTATCGCCGAGATCAGAATAGAGCGTATCGGATGCACGAACATCGCGGGTCAAGTTTCGTCCGTTCGCCCCAACATCCGACCCGAGCATCGTGATCGCACGACGGCCGCGCTGAAAATGATCTGGAACGAGGAGGTAGATCGTCGAGGGTTTTTGACGCATTGCTGCCGCAGAAAAAAGTCCGGCGATATATCGGGCTGCCACGAGATGATGCGGAACTAGTAAAACGCGCGTCCCCTTTTCGACATTCCACGTGGGTTGGGAAGAAAATGCTCCGTCAAGACGCTCTTGAGATTCTTGAAACGCTACTGTTCCGGATGCGATAGATGCAGGCGGAGATATCGATGACGATTCAGGCGGAGCAGAAACCATCGTGATCGGCAAAGAACGCGGCGCGCGCAGGATGAAAAAAAGACCAATGCTGCCAATACAAAAACCAAGACCAAGGGCGATCCACGGAACAGCAGCTACAATCCGATTACGGACATGATCAACCCGAAGAGAGCCGCCCATACGATATTCATCAAAAAGAGATCTGCACCAAACCAATGATCTTCCTTCCAGCCAAAAAGGCCATGCCCTTCAAGCGGGGCGATGACGCCTCCTAAAAAGCACGTGACCGCAAATGCGTAGATTCCCAATGGCCACCACTGGAATGTAAGAAGGTCATTCAAGACAAATGCGCCAAAAACCATGCCGAAGGCCGCGTAGAGAAGCACATGGACGACGATGCCGATCGTATGCGAATCACGCTTTGACACATAGGACCCGAAAAATCGCGCGCGATCCGGATCAAAAGACATCTCGACGCCGAACCAATGCGCGAAATGTGATAAGAAGATGATGAGACCGGAAGCGACAATACCTGCGCATCCGCTGAGAAGGACGAGGTTCATGGTTGGATTTGGATTTCAGCATCTTGCCCCTCCACGTAGATCTTCACATCCTTGATTGACGGGAATTGCAAGAGCGTTTGACGGATTTGAGCCTTCAAAGCGCCGACATTGCATGATCCAGCAAGTCCGAACACAAGCTCACGCGAAAAATCCGCAATCGCCAAGCCATTCGCGTCTACAGACAGGGAACGAAGCGTAACGCCGGGAATAATCGAGGTTCGAGATCCATCCACGCGTTCTTGTGTGGTCGGCTGTTTCAAAAGCTCGAGCAACGCAGCTTCAGCCGGATTCTGCGTCAACACCACACGACGCGTGACGGAATACACCTCATCGCAACGATTCATGTTCGGATCTTTCACGACATTCGAATAGAACACTTTGAGTACCGTTCGTTTCTCTTCAAAACGAACCGGCGTGGAAACCATATCCTGCTCCGAACCGTCACGCGGAGAAAGCGTAAAAACCTCAACGCGACCCGTTGCGGTTTGCGGAAGAGCCGTGAAGAAAGCGCGGATACGGAATGCGCCGTACTTCCCCATATCCGAAGCGTTCGTCATGAAATACCCTGATGCAAGAACCGTATTGCGATCATCCCGAACGCGCCAATTCGCCACGTTCTCAAATGCCCGTGCACGCCCCAAAATAATAAACGGATTCCCCAACGTTTGCCCCTCTGCTGGACTCGCCACGATCACATTCTTTGACGCGCTCATGCGCTCACCTTGTTTCGGTTCTTCGTCTTGCGAAACTTCCGGAATCTTCTCCCCATCTTCACCGCTGATCACCGGAGGCGATGTCGTAGCGCCATCGAGCCCATCAAAAGAAGAAAATGGCAATGATTTTACCGCATCCTTTGGATCCTTCTCTCCTGCAGACGGCTGCGCAGACCCTCCAACGCGCAAACACCCTGCGCCAACGCAGACCATGAGAAGCGGCACGAGGACAAACCGAAAAGATTTCATACGACTATCATACGCTGAACGAGCCGATATCAGCAACTATTTAGCCTTTTCAATAGCAATGCCAACACGCGCGCCGTTTCGTACGTCTCCCCCGTTCCAATCATGGATCGACGAAAGAAGTTCGTCATACGTATAGATAAATTCCTTGCCTAAGCGCGTACCAGGATCATTCGTAATGAACGTACTCCCCGTGTATCCGATCACGACAAGCATGTGATACACCGGGCCTCCGTTGCGAAAATTCGGATTCGGCAAAGTTTTCCCATCCGCCGGAATGATCACCGGAATGCCTTTGGCGATATACGACGTGATATCGCTTGCGGTTTTGATGGGAAAAACATGTGCGCGTAAATCCGAAAACTCTCCTTCGATCAATTCAACGACTTGTTGCGCAGTCACGTCTTGCCCATAACCGTACTTGGATTCTTCACGATCGATCAACTGTAAAATACGACGATCCGCCTCATCCGGCTGCAAAGCGCCGCGCTCTCCTTTGTAATACGCCGCAACCATGATCATCGAGGCCTCTTCGCAAGCTTCTTGATACGGATCTTCCCAATTCGCATGTGGAGCCTGACTCGTAAACGGCACATCTAGAAGCTTTTCGGACGGAAGCGTTCCAGATGGCTTTGTCGAACTCGAAACGACGCTACCCAGCGTAGAAGAAGATGCCGTATACGGCTCCGCAACCGGCAACGAAGGGCGGCTTGCTTGATACGTCCAATCCCGAAGCGCTGCGCGATACTCGTATGCCAAAAACACCCCGAGACTCCCGAGGAGGAAAAATGTAGCTCCAATGATAAGAAGACGTTTCATAAAATACACGGATGAAAACAATGACCATCTCCCAATCACCCCTAATACAAGAATAAGACGATCGCTCGTCTTATTCTACCTGACGTTTCAAATTTGTCGACTATGACTTTGGTTCGATCGTGACCGTTGTCATGACATCGCCAACGCGGATCTGGTCAACGACATCCATCCCTTCCACCACGCGTCCAAAGATGGAATACAACGGAGGAAGTGGAACATCGTCAAGCATAATAAAGAACTGCGACCCGTTGGTATTTGGTCCGGCATTCGCCATAGCCACCATCCCGCGATCGTAATTCGCATTCACTGGATCATCCGCGAAGCTGTATCCCGGACCGCCCGTGCCATTCCCGCTCGGGTCTCCGCCCTGGATCACGAAATTCGGTTCAACGCGATGGAACGTTAATCCGTTATAGAATTCTTTTCCGATGAGATACACGAAATTCGATGCCGCCTTTGGACCTTCATCCGGAAGGAGTTCGATCAGGATATCGCCCTTCGTCGTTTTGACACGAACGCGCTTGTCCGTTTGTTCTTTTGGTAAAACTCCTGGGAAAACGTACTTTGGTTCAATAGGCATAGTTGGAACAGGTTTAGGTGGTTCATTAGGAGGCTTCACAGACTGTAAACCGCCCGTGAGATCGCCAGATTGGCTACAACCGGCTCCGACAAGAAGGGTCGCCGCTCCGAGCGCTACGAGGAGAGAAAAAGATCGTTTCATAGCGAAAACTAGCGTAGCATGCAGGTCTTCACAGGAAAAGCTCACCGACGAACCGACTTATTTTCCGCCTTCCCACGGCAACTCGACTTCTCCGGCATATCCCCAATGCGCCGCATTCGTTGAAAGACCTTGGCGCAAACTCCCCGCAAGATGCGCGTACGACAATGCCGTCGCATCGCCGTCTTGCATCATGTCCCGACCGCGTTCATCACGAATACGCAATGACGTTGGAACCGCATCGCCGGGAAAATACACGGCGTGGACCATGATCGCTTTCGCCTCGCTCCGTTCAAGCGCACGTCGAGCAAGCCCGCGTGCGAGCCAGGAACCGAATTTGCGCGGATGCGAAGGATCGCAACCGATCGGAGAAAGGGAAACGGGAATCCCGCTTCCGTACGGATCATCGGGAATCGCGGAAGATCCGATATCAAAATCCAATCCCCCGTTTCGGATAGGTCCGAATCGATTCACGTGCACGCGAAGACGATCATCGATCGTATGGACGACATCACCGATGCGTTTTCGGGCATCCCCGAGTTCCATTTCACCGTGTACGCAGTTCAAAAAGATTTCATGCGCACCATCCGTACGTTCGGCAACGGTCACTTCAAAAGACGGTTCAAGCCAAAACCACTCTGCATCATACTGACGAAGCTCTTCCAATCGCTTGGCGATCTTGCGTGCAAGCCGCACCGGCGACGGAATGCGTTCTTCGGTTTCACGCGTGGCGTATCCCGTCACGCTCACCGGATGACTCGTACGCGTCGCATCAAGTAAAAACGACCCAGGAACCGGTTCGATGGAAATGAAAGGGTCGATGTGATTACGAACCCCAAGCGACGCCGCGGTTCGCGATACCACGGACCCAACGTCGAAATCCGCCTTCGATGAAGCAACGCCGGAAACGAACAGCGATCCTCGTCCGCCAGACACGTGGATTCGCAATGCGCTCGTAGGATCACGACGCAAATACTCATCCACGATCGATTCCGCAATCAGGTCACATGCACGATCCGGATGCCCAGGGGAACACACGCGAGCAATACGCATAAATATCCCTGAACGTAGCAGAAAATGAGGAGATTAGCAAGATGCGCTCTACTTCTTCTTCCAAACGGTTTTCGTGGTTGGAGCGGATGGAGAGGTACGGCGGCGGTTTCCGTCGCCATCGACTTCGATCACGTCTTCGCCATCGGAAAAATCCCCGTCCCAATGCCAGGAACGGCCCGGGGCAGGCTGGGAAGATGACGAAGCTCCGAATCCTCCGCGTGCGGAAAGGAGTTCGACACGATCGATCAAACGCGGGGCGATTTCATCGATGAACGGCGAGGCTCGATTGAACATGAGCGATTCCCCTCCTCCAACCGTGAGTGGGTAAGAAAGGAAGAGCTGGACGCGCGCACGCGTCACCGCCACGTAGAACAGTCGACGCTCCTCTTCCAGCCCCCCTTCTTCGGCAAGTGCGCGACGGTTCGGGAACGATCCATCCGCGAGATGGATCACAAACACCGTATCCCATTCCAATCCTTTCGCCTGGTGGACCGTAGAAAGGACCATGCGATCTTCCTGATACGATGCGCCACGATCTTTCACCGCAATCGTGTCATCGTATAACGTTACAGTTCCTAAAAACGTTTCGAGATCCTGATACTGTTCCGCAAACGATGCGAACTGCTCAATGTCTTCCAAACGATCCCGCCAATTCGGATACTCCCGTTCGAGATGTTGCTGATACGGGGAATTCGCCACACCTCGAATCAAATGCGCAGGCTCGCGCGCTTCACGTAAAGCCATCTGCAACACCGCGCAAAGCTGATCCCAACCGATGCGCGCTTTCGCCCGAAGAGATGATGGAGGAATCTTTATCACGTCTTCAATTGAAGCGTCGCTCGCAACAATTTCCGATGCCACACGTTCCGCGCTCGTGGCTCCAATGCCTTCCTGCATGGAAAGCAATCGCATCCACGCCTGTTCATGCTTGACGTTATGGATGACGCGCAAGAACGAAAGCACGTCTTTCACATGCGCGCGTTCAAACAACTTCAACCCGCCGCGATACTCATACGGGAGATCGCGTTTTAACAATTCCATTTCCAATTGTTGCGAATGGCTCGTCGCACGGAACAGGACGGCGATCGATCCGAGCTTTGCGCCTTGGTGTCGCAAGGCGAGAATTTGTTCGGCTACGTACTGCGCCTCTTGCCGTGCAGACGACGCGGGAATTAAAGACGGCTTCTCACCTGCGCTACGTAAAGCCACGAGATCTTTATGAAACTGGTCTTCATTATGGCGCAAACTCTCATTCGCGAGGTCGAGAATTTGCGGCGTGGATCGATAGTTCGTGACGAGCGTAAAAACTTTCGCATGCGGATAAATCGACGGGAGATCCAAAATATTCCGCACGTCCGCCCCGCGGAACGCATAGATCGACTGTGCATCATCGCCGACCACGAAAAGGTTTTGATGCACGCGAGCCAATGCCTGCACGATGCGGGCCTGGATCGCATTCGTATCCTGGTACTCGTCCACGAGCACGTGCTGGAACCGTTCCGAAATCATGCGCCCCACGTCCGGATGTTCCACGAGCGATAAAAAGCCTGCGAGTAAATCATCGAAATCAAGCGCGTTAGCACGCTGCTTGCGATCCGCATACTTGTGCGCCACGTCTTCGATGCCCGACGCGAGTTCCACGAAATGCGGATAGCGTAATTCCAAAACCTCCGAAATCTGCTTACACACATTGCGTCCGTATGACACGATATCCAAACACACGGATGGCGATGGAAAACGCTTGGCTGCGCCATCCATGTTCGCATCCTTGATCGCGAGCTTCATCGTACTCTTAGCGTCATCGCTATCCAAAATCGAAAACGACGGGTTGATCCCGATACGATCCCCGTACATGCGCAAAAACCGATGCGCAATAGAATGAAAGGTTCCGCTCCAAATCGCATCGATGGACGTCCCTAACAATTGTTCGATACGCTCGCGCATTTCACGCGCCGCCTTGTTCGTGAACGTGAGCAATAAAATACGCTCCGCCATCGCGCCTTGTTCCAACAAGTACGCCACGCGATACGTGATCGTTCGCGTTTTCCCGGAACCCGCTCCTGCCAACACTAAAGAAATGCCATCTCCGTTCAATACCGCATTGCGCTGCTCCTCATTGAGCGCCGCCGCGTAATCAATTGGCACGAACGCCTCGTTCGAAGCGCCCTGGAGGACAAACGATTTCGTCATGCGCCTAAGCCTATCGCGAGAGCCACGAATCGTCGAGATCGCTACAACCCCGTGGCAACGGACTTGGTCGCGTTAACAAGGGTTAATGCCTTCGTATACACGGAAACGTCATCAATTGATCCGCTAAAGAAAGACGAAACGCCTGCACGGGCGCCGATGAACATGTTGCTGCTTGCGGCTCGAACTTTTGTTCCGGTAAGCGTAGCGCTCGCATCGACACGGCCATCAACGATGAGCACGGTTCTCGTTGGCTCAACCACATGGCATCCGTAATGCCATTTATCGTCGTTCACCGTCGTAACCCCATCAAGGGTATTTCCGTTTCCGCTGTACCACACCTGGGAACGCAAATGCCCCATGTAGACCATTAACGCGAATCCGCCGTTCGCCGCCGGACTGTTGGAAAAAATTTCGCTCGCACCCGTTCCCGCGGTCCGAAACCATGCGCATACGGAAAATTCCGAATTCGCGACGTTCAGCGTAGGAGACGTGCCAGCGCTCACATATGAACTCGTTCCATCAAAAGAAAGCGCGCATCCCTGCTCTGCGGGCGTATTCGTAATCCACGTGGTATTCGCGACCGAAGCCATATTCCCAAAACCGGAACGATCTACCACGGTACTCCCGATGCAATCATCCATGTCCCATAAAGCCACAGCCATATCTCCGGCTGCGCGCTTCATCTGCGACGCATAGGCTGCCGCCTTTGCGATACGAGCCTTTTCACGCGACGATGAAACATTCACGACAGCTAAGGTTGCGAGTACGCCAATAATGCCAATCACAATAAGCAATTCGATCAATGTGAATCCCGATCGGGAACCCCTCATACGTTAGGATAAAGTATATCACGAGATACATGTCACAAAAAGCAAAACCCGTCGTTCATCACTATGAACGACGGGCCAAGCGTCAAAGAAAAGCTTTACAAAGAACTCAATGCCAGACCAATCTCCTTTTTCGACTCCTTTATGTCATGCGTTTGAAGGTATCGCATCGCTTCCACGAGATGAGCCAGAACCTGCGGCTGTGGAGAATAGCGGATTTTGTCTTGCGGGATGGATCGGATATTCTGATAGATACCGTGCATACGTTCGTGGATGCCCGTCACACGTTCTCGAAAATCAGGAAGCTCCACGCTCGCGCATTCGTCATGACTTCCACCGACCGCCTTCTGAAGCACCACGCCATAATCTTCCATATCCGCAAGGAGGAATGCGAGCGGAAACATCACGTTCATTTCCAGCTCGTGTCGGGCAAAAACCCACACAATCCCCTGTCGCAATCGACGGATGCCGTTGTCGATGTTGCTCCAAGCCGTTTCCGTATCCCTTCCATTCAAAACGCGCTTATACGCCCTTGCGAGATAGCGGAGGTCTTCAGCCGTATGCTTGGCATTCCGACGGAAGGGATGCGCTCGAACGCCACGAAACAATTGCTCAAACTTCAACGTTTCCCGTATAGCGAGCTCGATGCGCTCCGTCGACCGATACCGTGAATGAGACTTCATGAGTACGGCACGATTCGCATCTCCTTTTCTTCCGCCCAATGCCGCAAGTAATCGTTCATATAGCCGCCGATGCCGATCAAGTTCCGCATACAGACGCACTTCGACAAATCCGATATGCGAAAGCATGCTTTGCATCTGATGAATGCGCTCATCGACATGTTCGAGGGCCCGACGGGCAGCCATCATCGCCGCTCCAGGATTGTGGCGACCAATGATATCCGTCATCAGAACGGCTCGATCCATGTCTCTGTGCGCCGCCACGAGCTCCCGGACCCTCCGACGTCGAAGCGAACGAGACATGAAAGCGAATGCGTGACACAAATCTTGGGAAACCTCCTGTCCGACGAGAATCGGATCCTGTATCCAGTGCATGTACGATACGATAATCGCCCGATTCGCAAACATCTCGACCAAATCGCTTCCGATCACATGATCCTTACTCATGCTTCGTCGAATATGCATCCGAGAACGAAGAGCCAAGTACAAGGTGTCGGACGACGCGCGAATACTCCTTCCGGAAATCATCAAGGTTTTCCCCGTATGACGATCAACGCCGATACGCTGGGACACGATCCAATCAATGCCAAAAGCTTCTCGCATGGCATTATGCGAACGCGATGTATTCATGAAGCAACCTACTTTCTTGTGAAAGATCAAACTGCCTGCATTCTCCCCGGAAACATCCAGAAAAAATGCAAAAGAACGTTGCGAAACCCTATCATATTCACCCTAAAAAACAAGGAGGCCGGCATACGCAAGATGCATATACCGGCGAAATCCTTGAATCATCGTGTCACTTGCTCGTAGACAAGCTTGGAGGCGGTTGGACATAGGTCCGACGCCTTGCCGCTTCGGCGAGAAGACCTTCTTCGCGCACGAATCGTTCGTGAACGATCGTCCACGCGGAGACGGCGAGCAATGTCAATCGCTTCGTGCGACCGACGGACTCGGAGAAATCGTCACCGAATTCCGCCAATGGAAAGCGCTTAGCGAATTCCGGGAGCTTCTGAAGCTCCTCGAAAGCCTTATCAGGCGCATCTCCACTCGCGTAAAACAGCCGAGCGACCTTGAGTGCGTCTTCCGCTTTTCGCGTACCGAGCACCCAACGTGTCAACGTAGCCTCCAGCCGATTCGCCAAACGATCGCGATCTTGTACGAACTGGAACCGTTCTTCGGGCGAAACAACAACATTCGCCTCAACGACCTGCGGAAACGCATCCGCATCTTCCGCTTCCACGGAAGCCAGGAGGCTTGCCGCAGCTTCATTCGGAGAAGCATGCGCGTTATTCGTAACGCTAAGAGCGAGAATCGTTGCAAAAGTCGCAGACAAAATCTGTTGTGCCATCATGAGGATCTCCTTCCTGATATCGATGATTCAGGGGTCAAAAGGGCATCATTCCCATCCGTGGAACCTATTCCCACGTATGAAGAGCGATCGCATAGTAAACCATATTTGCCAAAAAATGTCAACCCTAGCAGACTAAAAAGCAAGAAAATAACCAAAAAATACGTAAAAATAACATAAATCAGCATTCTCTAAAAACCTCATCAAACGCCCCCTCTACCCTCTCCCCACTCCCCACCCAAATCTACGGCCCTAAAATCCGATACTTATTCGCCAAATGCTCTTCATACGTTTTAGCGTAATACACCTTCCCCTTTTTATCGGTGAGGAAATAGAAATAATCCGACGGCGTCGGATACAGCACGGCCTCAATCGCAGATTGCGCCGGATTGTTCACCGGACCAGGCGGGAGCCCATCATGATCGTATGTGTTATACGGCGAGACAATGGCGAGATCCTCAGCATCCGGACGATCGTTTCGATCAGACATGACGTAATTCAACGTCGCATCGCTCTGCAGGCGCATCCCGTTTTTTATGCGACGGAGAAAAATATCCGCCACGAGCTTTCGATCTTCCGGCGTTCGGACTTCACCTTCAACGACGGACGCGAGCGTAATAATTTGATGCCATGTCATTCCACTCGCCTGCTGCGCATCGCCATTCGGCTTAATGATCCGTTCCGCAAATGTCTCTAACTGTTTTCGAATCAAACCTTCCGGCAATTCGTCTTCCCACACGCGATACGTATCTGGAAATAAATATCCTTCGAGGGAATGGCCACTTGGGATAGCATCAAGAAAGGCAAAATCTTTGACGAGCGACCGATCAAACGTTTTTTCATTGCGCGACATCCCGACCAAGGCATAGTAAGCCGCTGGATCAACGCCCTTTGACTGTTGCAATGCCTCTGCATTTTCCCGAATCGTTTTACCTTCAATGAACGTCGCCGTTACCTCCGTCCGTTCTTGTCCACGAAAAAGCGTCTGTGCGATTTTTTGGAACGATGCGCCTGGACGGAAAACGTACGTTCCAGGCTTCGGTTGCGTTGCCGCTGAATCAAATACGCCATAGAGTCGATACATCCACTCGGAACGGATGAGACGCGACGAAACGAGTGATGCGCGGACATCCTCTGCAGAATGATCCTTGGCAATCACGATCGAAATCGGAGCACCAGCCTGCTCAGCGCTTAACCACGCCGATTGCACGAAAAGCCCCCCAACGAGAACGAGGGCGAGGAAAACAATGGCGATGATGGTGATCGAAATACGATTCATATCAGGAAAGATGCGCGATACCGGACTGCACCGCACGAACGATGGCATACGAAAGCAATCCGATCGCCACGCCGCCCAATACATCAGACGGATAGTGCATGCCGGCCGCAACACGACCAAGTGCAATGAGTATCGCACCGCAAATAGCCACCACGCCGATCGGAACATTCAATGCCGTCAACGCCATAGCCACGCCAACCGCAACGGACGTATGACTTGATGGAAACGATCCGTGCTGAATATTCGGCGGGACGATCGCTTCAACGCCCGCGATCGCCAAATACGGACGCACGCGTCCGATGAATGCCGCCAATCCCGTAGAAAGCGCGAATGCGAGCAATGCCGTCCATGCCACCGTCCCTACACCGCGCCACCCGATGGTTTTACGATAGAAAAAAACGTATGGAATGAAAAGATAAATGACCCAACGCGCTAAAAATCCCGTGCCAGCTCTTCCGGCAGGAGAAGAAAGCGACTGTTGCAAACGCAAAATGATTTCAGATTCCGTCATGAATGTTTTTTCGCCTTTTTCGATATGCCAATGTTCCGTTTCTTTCCGTATTCGCACCAATCACGCACTGGACACGTTTCACACTTTGGGATTTGCGGCTGGCAAATCTCTCGCCCGAAACGCACAAACGTGCGATTAATCGCGCTTCGCCATTTTACCGGCGTGAGACGTTCAAGATCCGCTTCAACGCGCTCCGGAGTCTTTCCCTTACTCCAACCTAATCGATGCGCAATACGAAACACGTGCGTATCCACACAAATCGTATCCTGTCCGAACACGTAACTCAAGACGCAGTTCGCGGTTTTTCTCCCCACCCCCGGAAGACGGATAAGATCTTCCATACGACCCGGGACTTCCCCGCCGTACTCTTCCATAACCATCTGCGAGAGCTGATGGATCGCCCGTGCTTTTGATCGATACAATCCAATGGTTGAAATGAACTTCTCAATCTCGCGAGGCGTCGAAGCGGCAAGCGAGGCAAAGGTCGGAAATGCCTTTTGAAAATCCGGGTATATCTTTAAAACCTGCGAGTCTCTGGTCCGTGCACTCAACAAAACGCCGATGAGCGTATCTTTTGGATTCCCCAAATCCATATCCCCTTTTTGAGGATATCGCTTTGAAAGCATCGAAATAACGCGAACGACATCGGTCATGAGGTGAGTATAGCAAGAGATGTGGAGAAAGGAACAAAAAACCCTCCCCTCTATCCCCTCCCACTCCCCACATCAAATCAACGGCCTGCCTGTCATTTCTTTTGGAATCGGAAGTTCCATGAGTTTTAAAATCGTCGGTGCGACATCCGCCAATGTCCCAGCAGGAGCCGTCATTCCTAAATCCCCGCCCACTGCATCGCCGGAAACGGCTTTCAAACCTTCATGCCGATGACTGGCAATGATGCACGGAACCGGATTCGTCGTACCATGACGACGAACTTTTCCCGTTGCCGGATCATACAACGATTCCACGCGACCGCGATCGCCAACTAAAACGATCATCCCCTCAAGGGCGAACACGGCTTCAACGATGCGTGCCAGGCAGCGATCCATGGATTCGCACGCCTCGATAATCGCCTCTTCATTCCCGCTTCGTGCAACGATATCCGGCGCAGCGAGGTTTGCGATGATGACGTCGTAATGCCCTTCGGCAACCGCTTTCACCACCGCATCCGTCACCGGAACCATGGACATGCTCGGCGCCTGGTCATACGAAGAAACATGCGGGCTCGAAAAAATCATCCGATCTTCTCCCGCGAATGCCTCATCCTGCATGCCATTAAAAAACACCGTGATGTGCGCGAAGCGCTCGGTTTCCGCAATGCGCAATTGGCGCAATCCTGCATCCGAAAAGCATCGACCCAGGCACACTTCCGGCAATAACGCCGGAAAACACACGTGCATAGGATAGTCTTTGTCGATCTCAACCAATGACGCATAAAAAATATCCGGACATGACGGACGATCGAATGACGTGAACTCCGGAAGCACGCAGGCTGCAGCAAGCTGACGGATGGCGAAAGGACGCGTATGGCAAAACAATACGGCATCGCCGTCTTTCCAAGGGGTCACGGATCCGATCACCGTCGGCACGAGCGCATCGTCGTATATTTCTCGCGCGTACGAGGCGGCGAGCGCATGGGACGCGGAAGAATGTTTTTCCGGCGATCGACTGAGGAACATCGCTTCAAACGCCTGACGCGTTTGATCCCAATGCGCGGTGTCATCCATGCCGTATCGACGGCCGCATACGCTTGCGATGGCTACGGACGATCCGGCGATCCGTTCTTCAAGCCGTTCGATCAATTCCTTGCCGCGTTCATGCGGCGCATCAATGCCATCTAAAATGAGATGCAACCGAACCGGAAGTTGATCTTTTTCAAACACGGCAATCAGCGCCTCGAGCGCATCTTGTCTCGCATACCATTCCGCGGACGAAAGCAGCGTCACCACATGAATCGCTCCCTCCGATGCCTTCACGCTTCGTATCAGCCGTTTAATCACTGGCGCCTGAGGAATCGTTCCGCGGATAATCGCCTCTCCGATGCGAGCGCTTGAAGCGAACCACGTGGAACCAAGACCAATCGTCCGATGACCCGCCTGCGCGCTCCCGCCATACCCTTCTTCAAGACCAACGGATGTTCCAGCCGCATGAAGCGCCATGGCCGGATAGGTTTCAATCAAACGGGAAAAGGTCGGCATCTTCGCCTGACGCAAGGCATTGCCATCCATGGTCGGACTCACGCCCACCCCGCTCATCGTTACCAGAACCAACGGTTTCGGGCGCGTCATACTATCGAAGAAGCGAACGACCTGTCATCGCCTTTGGTTTTTCCACATTCATGAGTTCCAAAATCGTCGGAGATACGTCTGCAAGTCCGCCACGCGTGCGGAGCTGAAGCGACTTTGGCACGCGACCCGCCATCAAGAACGGAACCGGATTCGGATTATGTTCCGTGTCTGGCGTTCCATCCGCGCGTTGCACGAATTCCGCATTTCCATGATCAGACATCACGATCACGATACCTTTATGTTTTTGCGTGGCGCGGAATACGATCGCAAGCGCATCATCCAACGCCTCACAAGCTTTCACGGTTGCCGCGAAATTTCCCGTATGACCGACCATGTCCGCATTCGCGAAGTTCGCGCACACGAAATCCGCACCCTTCCCCAAAGACTTTTCGATTTGCTTGGCGATTTCAATCGCACGCATCCGCGGTCGCTGATCATATCGTTCAACGCGGATCGTCGGAATGTTAAAACGCTTTTCATTGAATCGGACCTGATCATGCCCGCCGTTTAAGAAATACGTTACATGTACGTACTTTTCCGATTCTGCGACATAGTGCTGATCGAAACGTGAAAGCGTTTCAACGAGCGTTTCATTGATATCGCGGTTTGGATAGGCAGGAATGACGCCATCAAGATCACTACCGAACTCCGTGAGCGTCACGAACACCACGTCCTTTCGACGCGCGCTTCGACGGAACGCTCCGGGCTGATCTTTTTCAAAATGCGGCATCATGAACGGCTTCACCAATTGACGCGCGCGATCGCTTCGCAAATTCCAGAACACCACGGCGTCATGATCATTCACGCAACGCAAACAGGTCATGTTCGGACAAATAAACGTCGGCTGGATGAACTCATCGGATTCTCCGCGTGCATACGCTTTTTCAATCGCATCGATCGGATCGCGCGCATGAAGTCCCTTGTGACCGATCAATGCCTCATACGCCGCCTTGGTACGATCCCAAAACCGGTTGCGATCCATGGCATAGAATCGACCCATGATGCTCCCGATGTACACATTCTTCGGTAAGCGCTTTTGCAATTCCTGAACCAACTTCACGGCATGGTACTGCGGCGTGTCGCGACCGTCCGTAAACAGATGGAGGATGACGCGCGGAATACGAAGCTCTTCCACGAAACGCAACAACGCATACAAGTGATCCGGGTTCGCGTGACCAGAACTATGGTTCGTGAGCAAACCCATGAGATGCATCACGCCATGGTTGCGTGTGATATGCGCGGACGCCCGCAAGAGCGCCGGATTGTCATGAAAGGTATTTTTCTTGATCTCTTTGTTAATGCGTACCAAGTCCGTTTCCACCGGACGACCGGCTCCAATCGTCATATGTCCAGCCTCCGAATTTCCCACCTGACCTGGCGGCAACCCCACGGATTCCCCGTCCGCACTCAACAAACTATGGGGATAATGGGTCCATAGTCGATTGAAAGTTGGCATCTTTGCTTGCAAAATAGCATTTCCCTCCTTTTTCTTACTCATTCCAAAGCCATCCCAGATCAAGAGCGTTACCGGCCGAATCCCCGCTTTTTTTTGCTTTGTTTTTGCTTGTTTTTGCATATTTTCTGCCTATAAGGATAGAAGGAAAACGAGAAACGCACAAGAACGTACAATAGGGTTGACAAAATGGCCATTTTCTGCTATGATCTTTGGTTCTTCTGGTAAACCGCCCGAAGACACAAAACCAACTCAACCCCCAAAATCAGGGAGGCGAAAATGAATCTTCGACAATCGCAGAGCAGTGAAGCAGAACAATCATCTCATTTCTCCGAATCCGACAGTCATACGAGTGGAGAACGACGTCGGATTAAACCGCCGCCGCCACGAGGAACGCGACTCGGTATGGGCAATGTCTCTATCATTGCACCGCCGCCAGCACCTCGATGCGCTCCATCTCTTCCCAGCAGAAGAGAAACGACCTTGGGTCTCGTCGCACCCGTCCCCGCTCCATCACCGGTACCACACGTACCCGTGAAGATCGGAACACCCGTGCTTCCACCCATGACCTCAACCGAGATTGCAAATGTCGTCGCCGGAGTCGCCATGACCCCGGTCGTACAAAAGCGTACCATTGGCCTTGAGGGAGGAGCTCGCAAAGCCCCACCCGCTCCAGTCCGAAATACGCTGGCACATGCACCGACCATGATGCGACCCATGCCTCCACCACCAAGTGCGAGGAAGGGCGGCACCATGATCATGACGACATCAGCCCCGCAAACACCTCCTCCGGCACCAAGCTTGGAGGAACACGTTGATCGCGTAGATCCAGACGGAGTACGCGTCGTCTCCATGACACGTAACGGCATACCGTTGAGCGCCGCAGATCTTCGGGCACTCAGACATCACATGCCAGTCGTCGCATCGACACCAACCCTATTCGTCGATGATGAAGAACTCATCGAGGAGAATTCGCAGATGAAATCATTCGGACAATGTTCAACGAACGGACCTCGACAACCACAACCAGCTCCGACGACAAAACCGGAGTTGGAAACACTTGATCCAGACGATCTTCTGGAGCAAGACGACGCAGCAGAACAAACGAGCCCCAGACTTGCAACCGCAGCGGCAGCAGCACGAAAAGCACTCACGAATACGCAGCCCCCTGCGCAAACGGGAGACGTTACGCCGCCGCCACGACCAAGCCAATTGGATATCGACAAGTCCGTGATCGTCGATCCTGAAAAGCTTCAGGAGCAAGCGCAGAACAAGAGCGCCAGAGGGCTCTCTTACTCATCCGAACTTCAGGATGAATTGGTACGAGACGACCTCGAGCGAGCAGAAAAATCAGACATGCCGATCGATCAACTCGGCAGCCTGATCTACAACGCCGAGAGCAAGCTCACGGACCCCGAGGTACTTCCAACCGTCAAAGCCGGTTACAAACGAATCTACTTCGTATGTGCCGACCGGTTGATCAATACCATGATCAACGAGAGCAATGATCGCAAAGGTCTTCGAGCATTGTCAGAAGCAATGCAAAAAAGGCTGGAGCGCGCTGAAGTTCTCGAAGGAGCCCACAAGGTCTCGCAACGGATCAAGGAAATGTGCGATCAACGTATTGCGCAACTTCCGCCGTCCAATCCCCCCGCAGCATCAGCGTCACAAACGCCCGCTGCATCACCTCAACCTGCGCCAGGACGAGCCCTCTCGTCCAAACCGCCAACAAAAGGAGGAACGGTGATGATACGCCAAAGTCCACTGCCGCCTCCAATACAGGCAGCACGAGGATCAAGTCATCCACCACGACTTCAATTCCCATCAACCCCACCAGTACCGGCACCAGGAACGCCGCTTCCACTGGCAGCGAATGGATCCGGAGCGCCACCAGCGCAACCACCACGGCTTTCCCCGCCCCCGCCATCATCGCAAAGGGCAAGCGGAGAAGGACGACGTCCACTCGGAACCCCACCCATTCCAACCGGATTGGATCTCGGACCCGTCCAAGTTCCACCGCCACCTTCACAAGGAGCGAAACCACCCGCATCACGACAAAGTCCACCAGCAGCTCCATCGAGCAAGCCCCCCGCACCCCAACGAGTGCAAGAGCCTCCTCGACCGGCAGCAACGCCAAAAGACGTGGTCATGGTCGCGGTTCCAAAACAGGCCGGAATTCCGACCACGTTCATCAAGGAAGAAGTCCTTCTCAGAAATGCGAAGAAACTCCTCCAAGACGTGGAAGATGAACTCACGAGCGTCGAAGACGTTCGCAGCATTCGGGATACGGTCCGAAAAGCCATGGAAGCGGACAATCCCCCAAGCGTGGAAGGTGTCTACGGACAAGTCATTGCCGCATGCGCAAAACGTATGCAGCCGAGCATGAACGGTTCGCCACTGGCAACGCCACCAACGTTTCCTCTGACGAATACCCCTTGCCCACCGACCGCTCCAATGGCAGCCACGAAGGAGCATTCCGCACCGCAACCGAAAACGGACGGGATGTTCCTCTACGCAACCATCCTCGTCCTCGGCGTCGGGATCGTCTGGCTCGCTCTCTGGACGTTCCATCAGAAACCGGAATCGGAACCCAATCAACAAAACACCTCCGAGCAACGCAACGTCGGAGAACACTAACACACCCCGGGAGAGCAACGCTTTCCCATGAACTTTCACCCTCTAGCCTCGACACCCTCCTTCCTCACGCAAGTGTTGGTCGGAGGGTGTTTTAATATAGAACCCCTAAATCCCCTTGTCAGGGGACTTGAGCGCGGTGCTGAGAATTTTGTACCTATCCCAAACCCACCCCTAGCCCCTCCCTTCAACAAGTTGAAATGAGGGGAACTTATTTCTCCCGTTCCGTATTTATGATGACTTGCTCTACAAGCTCACGCTTACGCTGCAAGCGGTAGCGGATGAATTCGACGATGGCTGGGAGCAACGATGCGACAATGATCGCGATGATGATCCAGTGAAGGTATTTGTCGACATCCGGAACCACGTTGCCGAGAAGGTATCCGGCACCGAGCATGGAAGCGATCCACGCAACTCCACCGATGATGTTATACGAAAGGAATCGTGCATATGGCATCTGACCCACACCTGCCACGATCGGTGCGAACGTTCGAACGATCGGCATGAAGCGCGCCAAAATAATGATACGGTTTCCGTACTTCTCGTACACGTGCTGCGCATGGATAAGATGATCACGTGCAAAAAGGATTGACTTCTCTTTGGTAAAAATCTTCGGACCGGTTACGCGTCCAAACCAATACCCCACCGCATCACCCGCAATAGCCATCACCGAAAGCAACCCGAACAGAATCCAGACGTTCAGATAGCCGCGTGAAGCCAAAAGCCCCGCAGTGACGAGCAACGAATCCCCAGGCAGGAAAAATCCGATAAGCAATCCGGTTTCTGCAAACACGATCAATGCCAATGCCGTGTATCCACCCCAACGAATCAAATCTTCGAGGTGTTGGAGCTTCTGGAAAAATTCAATGATGGAGTCCATGGGGGATGAAATTACGGATTACGGATTACGGATTACGGATTCATTCGTAATACGTAATTCTCAATTCGCAATCACCGCCCACTCATTTCACAGAGACGATCTCCCGAATCCGCGCGGAAACGTCTTCGATACTCCCCTCGCCGCTCACGCGATGCCATTTGCCAGCGAACATCGGATGCTCAGAAAGTTCTTGATATCCTCGCGCGCAGGCATGGAAAAATTCAACCGGCATAGATTCGAACTTGTCCCCGTTCTTATCGAATGTCCGCTGCAATCCGATCACCGGATCAAGATCGATTTCAATCACCGCATCCGGCAAACATCCCTGAATCGCGCTCTCGTTAATCCTTAACACGAGCTCGGTCCCAAGTCCGCGTGCCGCACCTTGCCATGCCACGCTCGTGCAAAAACTGCGATCCGCCACCACAATGCCACCGCGCTCAATGACGGGAAGGACCACGGCACGCAATGACTGCGCTCGCGCGGACGCATACAAATACGCCTCGCAAATCGGATCCATGTTTTCCGTAAACGGCGTTCCCTGCACAAGCACACGAATCGCCTCGGCGATCTCACTCCCGCCCGGCTCCCGCGTCCCCACGACCTCACGATCAGGATATTGCTGCTTCAATCGCTCAACGAGAAGCTTGGCTTGCGTGGTCTTGCCCGTACCAACCACGCCCTCAAAAACGATATACATGCCACGAGACATACGCCGACTATCATGGCAGAGATGTCGCGAGGAGGCAAAAACTTGAGGCTTCTCGGATCATAAGCCGGAACGACGAAGACTTGACGAAACGAAAAAAATGAGCTTTCATAAAACAATTTGGATTACCGCCTTGATTCTTTGATTCAAGGCTTCTGGACGAACCTTCACAGTAAAATGAGGTACTCAATGGCTGATCGTGCACAATGGAAAAAAATCATCCTCCAGCAGAACCACAACCGTGTCCGCCGAATCATGGGCCAACTGTTCATCGATATGCCGAGAACGTTGCCATACGTCCTGGCGATCGTAGACGTCTCAACGATGCAAGCACATCGCCACAAGATCATTGATCTCGTTCAAGGAATCCGTCGGCGAGCGCGAGAAATTCCCCTCAAGCAGCTAGAAAACACCCTCGAAGCGTTCGTTGCATGCCGAGAGTATGCCGATTGCTTCGCTGTCATCTTCGGAGCGTACGAGGACGAATACGCAGCATCGTTCGCGACCATCCAACGACTGACGGACGTTATGGATGTTCAGCTCAACCAAGACCTATCGGACAAGCCAAGCAATGCGCTCATCGCCATCACGACCATCATGGAAACAGGACCGATGGGCAGCACGCATACTTGGACGAACTTCCTGCGGCAATCACGCGCATCAGGAGACGTGTCCGCACTCCACGAAATCATCTGCGTCTTCGGGCTCATGAGCCAAAGTATCAATGTCATCGCCTACGCGTCATGGGAAAAGGGATGGAAGGTCCTAGATGTCAGCAATGGAGATGACCAACTCCACCAAATCCTCATCCCCGCACCGGACGATCTTGCAGATTGGCTCGATCGCATGATCGATAAACTCCTGCGAAAGTCAGCTGACAAGGATACATCTCTCGTTCAACTCGCAGAGGCGATGCGAGCCAGCCCAGACGCCTGGTGCTCAGCCTACGAAGACATGTGGCTCGAAATGATGATGGAACCAAAATGGGGACTACGTGAAGACGGACTTGATTGCGCAACGATCACCGTTTCAGCGCTCCATGAAGGCGGGTATCGATATCTTCAACTATATCCGCTTGAACCGTTTCCGAATTTCCGTGCGCTCCTATGCATGAAACGCGAAAACGGAAAGAACCGATTCGTGGAAATGATCTTGGAACCGTCGGACCTGCTCCAAATCAAACGAAAGGAATTAAGTGAAGACGACATCCTTC
>JAHBAS020000031.1 GCA_018499965.2 Candidatus Uhrbacteria bacterium | reverse complement strand
GGCTTATAAATCACACATCATTTTCGTCAGTGCATGGCCCTGCCTTGTCGCATAGTACGATCAAGGTTCCATGCATGAAAATGAGAGGTTAAAAAGGATAAAACATATGCCTACTATTCCATCTCTTTTAGAGATGCTCCAGGCCGGAGTTCACTTCGGACATCAAAAGTCCAAGTGGCACCCAAAAATGAAGAAATTCATTTTTGGTGAGCGCCAGGGTATCCACATTATTGACTTAGAAAAGACGCAGAAGGCCTTGGAAAAGGCTTGCGCATTCGCCAAGCAAACGGCGGTTCGCGGCGGCGTCATCCTCTTCGTCGGAACGAAAAAGCAAGCTTCGGATATCGTTGTGAAAGCAGCGGAATCTTGTGGCATGCCATACGTCAACAAGCGCTGGCTTGGCGGCACGCTCACGAACTACGTGAACATGGCGCACCTTTTGCGCAAGTACAAGGATTTGAAGCGCAAGGTTGAAAAGGGCGAACTCGGAAAGTACACCAAGTTCGAACAGCTTCGCTTTTCGGAGCAGGTTGAATCCTACGATGAAAAGATCGGCGGTCTTGGTAACATGACTCGCATTCCGGATGCCATCTTCATCCTCGATATCCGTAAGGACAAGACGGCGCTCGAAGAAGCGACACGTCGCGGCGTCAAAGTGATCGCCGTGTGTGATTCCAACGTAAACCCATCAGACGTGGCATACCCGATTCCAGCCAACGATGACGCCATCAAGGCCATCGAACTCATCGCCAACACCATGGCAGGCGCCATCAAGGAAGGTCATGATGACTGGGAGCGTAATCGCGCGAGCATTGCCGGAAATTTGGTTCAGGGTGGTCCAGCAAAGCGATAACATAGATCGATCGAATGAACAAAGGAAGACGTGCAAGGTGTCCGTCTTCCTTTTTTCTTCACAGACTCTTTAACGAAGTGATATTATCAACGCTATGATTGATGCAAAACTTGTTGGCGATCTTCGCGCACGCACGGGCGCAGGAATCGTTGATTGTAAAAAAGCCCTTGTCGAAGCAGATGGCGATATCGAGAAAGCCATCGAAATTCTTCGTAAGACTGGAGCGATTAAGGCCGCAAAGAAGAACGCCGAGCGCCAGACCACGGAAGGATTGATCGAGGCGTACGTCCATTCGAATGGAAAGGTTGGCGCCATGATCGAGTTGCAGTGCGAAACGGACTTCGTTGCCCGCAATGCCGATTTCCATGAACTCGCCCATGATATCGCTATGCAGATCGTGGCCATGAGCCCACTGTACGTCAGCCCGGATCAGGTTCCGGCGGAATTGGTTGAAAAAGAGATGAGCATTTACATGGGTGAGGAGTCCCTTGCGAACAAGCCGGAAGAAATCAAGAAGAAGATTGTCGACGGTAAGTTGAACAAGTGGTACGAAGAGATCTGTCTGCTCAACCAGCTTTGGATGAAGGACGATTCGATGACCATTGGCCAGCTCATTGAACGAAAGATTGCGACGATTGGAGAGAAGATCGTCATCGCGCGCTTTACCCGTTTTGAGCTCGCGGCCGGACCTGAAGTTTGCGAGTAGCCATAGGGGTCTGCAGGTCGAAAGATGAAAAACATCTCGCTTTGGGCGGGGTGTTTTTGTTTTCCTGTGCCACGTGCCGCGTTTGTTGTATCATGATGGCTATATGACACGCATCGCAATTAATGGCTTCGGTCGCATTGGCCGAAATGTTTTGAAAGCCGGTTTCGGTAAGCCGGGGTTTAACGTGGTCGGGATCAATGATTTAACGGATACGAAGACGCTTGCGCATCTTTTGCGTCATGACTCCACCTATCGCGGATATGAGCATAAGGTTGGCTCGGATGCGAAGAATTTGATCATCGACGGGGTAAAGATTCCTGTGTTTGCAGAAAAAGATCCGACGAAATTGCCATGGAAGGATTTGCAGGTCGATGTGGTGCTTGAATGCACGGGTCGATTCACGGACGAAGAAGGTGCAGGTCAGCATATCACTGCAGGCGCGAAGCGTGTGATTATTTCCGCGCCGGCGAAGGGCGGTAACGTGCCAACGTTCGTGATCGGCGTGAATGGCGATAAAGCGGCGCGAAGCTCGAAGGTGATCAATAATGCATCGTGCACCACGAATTGTATTTCACCGGTCGCAGCAATCATCGAAGAAACATTCGGAATCAAGAAAGCGATGATGACGACCGTGCATTCTTATACGGCAGATCAGGTATTGCAGGATGGTCCGCACAAGGATCTTCGACGCGCACGTGGAGCCGCGCAAAACATCATGCCTACGACGACGGGTGCAGCTATTGCCACATCGGAGGTCATTCCTTCGCTTAAGGGAAAGTTCGACGGTATCTCGATCCGTGTCCCGACCCCGGTCGTATCTCTTTCTGATTTTACCTTTTTATTGAAGCGTAAGACCACGATTGAAGAAGTGAATGACGTTCTTCGTAAAGCCGTAAAAAAGCCACCATACAAAGGTGTTCTTGAAGCTACAGATGAGGAGTTGGTTTCAAGCGATTTTATCGGATGTGAAGCATCTGGTGTGGTCGATCTTCCTTGTACGAATGTCGTTGATGGAGACTTGCTCAAACTTATCGTTTGGTATGATAACGAATGGGGGTATTCGCATCGCCTGGCCGAATTGGCGATGATGGTGGGGAAGGGGTTGAAATAAGTTGATTGGTAAGTGGTTGATTGGTTGATTGGAGATTCTCATCAACCAATCAACCAACCTGTATGCTGTCGCTCCGAACGCTTCCACTGTCCAAAATCCTCAAAGGGACGCATGTGATCATGCGCGTTGATTGGAATGTCCCGATCGAAAAAGGGGCGGCGAAGATGTCGGAGAAGATTGCGCGTGAAATTCCGTTTATCAAGAAATTGCACGAGCGTGGTGCGATCGTGTTGCTCCTGACACACCTTGGACGACCCGAGGGGAGGGAGAAAAAGTTTTCCACGCGATCGCTCGCGACCGTGGCGCACGTGACTTCGAAGCTCCCGATTGAATATCTCGACATTGATTTTTCTACCCCGGAAGGGTCAAAACGCTTTTTGAAAGGTCTTTCCGTCGCGAAGCCGGGAGATCTCTTTTTAGGTGAGAACGTACGATTCCAGCCAGGGGAGGATGAAAATGCCGCTGCTTTGGTGAAAAAGTATGCGGCATGGGGACAGGTGTTCATTAACGACGCATTCGCGAGTTGTCACCGATCCCATGCTTCCGTCGTAGGATTAGCCAGAGCGCTCCCCTCATATGCAGGGCCGAATCTCGGCGAGGAGGTTCGGGCGCTCTCGTTCCTTCTTAAACCTTCAAAGCGTCCGTATTTGGCCTTTATCGGTGGTTCCAAGCTTTCGACCAAGCTTCCGGTGATTCAGCGGCTTTTGAAGATCGCAGACAAGGTGTATATCGGAGGTGCGATGGCGCATGTCTTTTTCGCTGCGAAGAAGCTTCCGATCGGATCGTCTTTGATCGAGAAGGATGGCATCAAGATCGCGAAAAAACTTCTCGCTTCCACAAAGAAGATTGTGATCCCTACGGATGCGATTGTGGCTAAGGATATTGCTCCTCGAGCGCGTGTACACCGATCGGATCTTGCGGATATTACGGAAACGGAAGCGATCGGCGATGTCGGTATCAAGACGATTCAGGATTGGGTTCAGGATGTGCAGAAGGCTGGTACGATCGTGTGGAACGGGCCAATCGGGGCAGCTGAGATCCCGGCGTTTTCGCATGCGAGCCTTATCCTTGCCAAGGCGATTGCGTTACGTTCGCAAAAGGGTGCGTATGCGGTTGCGGGCGGGGGAGATACGCTTCCGGTGCTTGCGAAATCCGGCATGGAGGATTTGTTCACGCACGTTTCTACTGGCGGAGGTGCTATGTTAGAATTCATTTCAGAGAACGGGAATCTGCCGGGCGTGAAGGCATTGATGGGGAAGTGAGTGTCGGTTCGTAAGGCGCTTAGGTCGAGGCGTTTTTGCATAAATTATTTATAAAACAACGATTTAAAAAAAACTATGAAACATCCTATCTATCTTCAAGTTATCATTGCAGCGCTCGCGCTGTCATTAGTCGGGTATGTTGGCATTCTTTCGTGGAACGCCTATGCGTCCCATCGTACGATCGGTCAGCCGGAAAACGTCCGTGATACGCTCTCGGTGAGCGGGACGGCGAAAATTTCCGTGAAGCCGGATATCGCCCGTTTATCCATCGGCGTGGTTTCCACCGGATCGTCCGTTTCAGCGACGCAGAAGCAGAATACGGAAAAAATGAATGCGATCACGGATGCGATCAAAGGATTCGGCGTAAAGGATGATGATATCCAAACCTCTAATTACAATATTTATCCGCAGTACGATTACACGGATGGGAGACAGGTTTTGCGAGGATATCAAGTGAGCCAACAGCTTTCGGTGAAGGTTCGCAACCTTGAAACGATCGGCGATATCATCGCGAGAGCTGGTGAGTTGGGATCGAATGACGTTGGCGGCGTGAGCTTTGAAGTCGATGATACGACCGCCTTGCAAAAGCAGGCGCGGGACAAGGCGATTGCTGATGCCAAAGAAAAGGCAGAGGTGCTCGCTCGATCTCTCGGAATGCGTCTTGGTAAAGCTGTGAGCTTTTCCGAGGATTCCGGATCGTATCCGGTTCCGATAATGTACAACTCTTATGATAAGGTCGCGATGGAGGCTGGGAGCCGTGCCCCATCGCCGGATATCCAGAGCGGAAGCTTGGATGTCGCGAAGAGCGTGAGTATCACGTTTGAGATCCAGTAATCACGCATTAAAGCTAAAAATAAGATAAAAACCACTGGAAACAGTGGTTTTTTGACTACCGTGCTTGACTTTTTAGCTAAAATGAGGTATCTTGTTGGATCGCATTTTCAACCGGATTCCGGCTATAGGGGCTAGGATTCCCGGAAATTCAGATGAAATCAGAAAGGGGAAAAGCGATGAACCTTCAACAACCACAGGCTGCTACTATTCAGGAGACTGCTGACAAGGTCACCGAGGACGATCGTGGTCGACGTTTTTTGGCTCTAGGAGCCTCAAGGGACGTCGTGCTTGCTTATCTGAGCTTTCTCATTGATTTGGATCAAGCTCCTTCGGGACTGGCGTTCGAGTGGACGGCTCCTATCAGGTCGTCTGTCGACACTCGCTGTGTCATTATTGCGAGATATCCGCTCGTAGAAGAGTATTGGTTCGAGATTCGGGCTCGTGGTCCGAACGAACTCCTCGAGGAGAAAGACGGTTGCTTTGAAGTTGCCATCTATCTCGAAGCTCTCGAAACTCTCGAAGTTGTCTGCTTCTCGTACGGTCTCGTTGGCGGGTTGCATACGTGGCTCATGAAAACGGATCGAAAAGATTCTCGTTTTCAGGCGCTTCTTGCGAAGGTCGGTCTCGAACCGGATTTCTTCGACTGTCTTCCGGCAATCACAGAACCAGACAGCGATGCCGCTCACAAGGCTATTTGGTCGGTTATCACTCCGCTCATTGCTGCAGTCTAGTCGTTCATTTCTGATCTCTCACCCCATAGCGGTTCTCGCTGTGGGGTTGAGTATTTTTTAAGGAAAGGCGGGTTGACGGAAGCAGAGATTCGTGGTACGCCTATCAGGCCATTTTGTGATTCTTCGGAATCGATAGAGGAGGGCATAATGGTCCATTCACCTGTTCGTTCAACCGTTTCTACGACGATCCTCGGCTGTGATGTTCATCGGCCGTACGATCTCTTTGTGCGGTCCATGATCGGCATGGGCCTTCTGACGGATGAAATGCTTGTTGCTGCGTTGGGGCCGCATTCGTCTAGAGAAGGTCTTCAGAAAACGACGCAATCCGTTTGCGTGGAACATTCTTCCGGGTCTATACGTTTGGAGATCGAGGATACGGAGACGTTATCCGATTCGTTTTTCCGATTCGTATGGATTGAGGACAACGAGTGTCTTCTGCTCATCATATCTCCTACGAGTACGGATCCGATGTGGAATGTCTGCGCAGCGGGCGTGTCCAAGTCTCCGGTGTTGCGGAATTTTTGTGCGCTTCGTTGGCCACGACTTTGTTCTTCCGTCCCGTTGATCGGCGTTCCGCACGCTGAGTGGTACGATTGGTCTTCTCCATTCATTTGTTCATTTCTTGATGGTCTCATCGAAGTGTTCGCGGCATACGAACCGACGCATTCGGTCGTTCGTCTCCGTGTTTTCCCTTCGTTGTAATCTGCTTTCAAGCCCCTCCTAAGCGTATTGTCTTGGTGAGGGGTTTGTTCATAAGGGGAGGGGCGAGCCCATTGACCTCCCTTCTTTTTTTTGCATAAAACTGGTACAATCTCGCCACATTTCACTATGTCTACTACAGCTATCAAGTCGATCGTTGCACGCGAAGTCCTTGACTCTCGCGGAAATCCTACGGTTGCCTGCCGCGTCACCTTAAAGAGCGGAGCAACGGCCGAGGCTATGGTTCCATCCGGCGCTTCTACAGGCGCTCATGAAGCAATTGAGCTTCGTGACGGAGGGAATCGATATCGAGGGAAGGGCGTATTAAAGGCCGTGAAGAACGTGAACAATATCATCGCTCCAGAATTGAAAGGTATGGATGCGACAAAGCAGCGGGCTTTGGATGGACTCATGATCCAGATGGATGGCACGAAGAATAAGTCGAAGTTTGGCGCGAATGCGATCCTTTCCGTTTCGCTCGCTTTGGCGCAGGCGGTTGCCGTGCATCGTCGCATGCCGCTTTGGAAATCTCTTCGCAAGACATACTCGTTTAGCCATAAGCCAAGCCTTCCGGTTCCAACCATGAACGTGTTGAACGGAGGCGAACACGCCGGTTGGTCGCTCGACGTACAGGAGTGCATGATCGTTCCTCAGATGAAGAAGATGACGGACCGTATCCGTGCCGGTGCAGAAACGTTCCATGTTTTGGCAAAGCTTCTCAAAGCAAAAGGATATGCAACGACGGTTGGTGATGAGGGTGGATTCGCGCCGAAGTTGAAGAACGTGGAAGAAGCGTTTGAGCTTTTGGTTCAGGCAATTCGCGAAGCTGGATATCAGCCAGGGAAAGATATCGCCCTCGCATCCGACGTGGCGAGCACGGAAATGTATGATGCGAATAAGCAGATTTATAACTTCAGAACCGAAGGGAAGAGCTTCACAGCCGCGGAGTTGTTGAAGCGGTACCAGGAATGGCAGAAGAAGTATCCGATCGTATCGCTCGAAGATATTTTTGCCGAAGACGATTGGGAGGGTTGGAAGAAGAGCGTTCCGGTTCTCGGAAAGAAGTGTGCCCTTGTCGGCGACGACTTTTTCGTCACGAACGTGGAGCGTTTGTCCCGCGGCATCAAAGAGAAAGCGGCGAATGCAATTTTGATCAAGTTGAACCAAATCGGTTCGTTGACCGAAACGGTCGCAGCAATTGAAATGGCGCATAAGGCCGGATTCGCGGTGAGCGTGTCGCATCGCTCCGGTGAAACGGCGGATACGACGATTGCGGATCTCGCGGTGGCATCCGGCGCAGCGTACATCAAGACCGGATCCCTTTCCCGTTCGGACCGAGTCGAAAAGTACAACCGTTTGTTGGCCATTGAAATGGAAATGGCCGGGAAATAGTCTCCCGCCTGGAAAAAGAAAAACCCCGTCGCGTTCAACGTGACGGGGTTTTTTGACGGCGTTTATCTAGCATAACACGATGACCATCCTGGTGCCTATAGGTCGTGTGGGCCGTGTATTGCCCTGTGGAAAAGGATTTGTTACCTTACCGGCGATGATAAAGAAAACCTCGCGAAAGGACGCAGGGAGCTCGAAGAAGCTTCCCCGCGTCCTCTTCGTTATTGGGCCGACATCGAGCGGAAAAACGGATTTCGGGGTTCAGGCAGCCCAGGAATTCCATGGGGAGATTATCAACGCGGATGCCAGGCAGATTTATCGCCAGGTGAGTATTGGGACCGGGAAGCCGCGTGGCGTGAGCGGCCTGTACCATCGCCGACACCGTGCTTTTATCCACCGGGCCATTCCGCATTACCTGATGGACTTCCTGCCGCCGAGCGAGACGTATAGCGCCGCAGAATGGCGTGAGGCGGCTATGAAGGCTGTAAAAGGCATTACCAAGCGTAAACACCTTCCGATCGTCGTAGGAGGCACGGGGCTGTATATCGCGGGCATGATCGATCACCTGGATTTTCCGAATGTTCCGCCGCAGCCCAAGCTCCGCGAGGCCTACGAGGAAAAGTCGCTTGAGGAGCTCGTCCACCTTTTGCTCCATATCGATCCGCAGGCCGGGGTCGAGGTGGATCTCCGCAACAAGCGTCGAGTGGTTCGCGCCCTTGAAATGATGACGTTCACCGGCAAGAAAATGGCAGACCTTCGTAAGAAAGGTCCGCCGCTCGTTGATGGGCTCCAGATCGGGATCAAGCGTTCGCAGGAAGAACTCTTCGCCCGCGCGGATGCCACGATCGATGAAATGGTCGCCTCCGGACTCGTCGATGAGGTGCGAAGCTTGTTGGCGCAGGGGATCTCCGAATCCTCTCCAGCCTTCACGGCGCTCGGCTATCGCGAAGTCGCGGCATCATTGCGTGGAGAGATGACAACCGAAGAAGCGGTGAAGTGCATTAAAAAAATCACGCATAGCTACATCCGTCGCCAGCAAACCTGGTTCAAACGTGATGCGCGCATCATGTGGGTGAAAGACGCAGAGGAGGGAATGGAAAAGGTGAGGGAGTGGATGGGGGAAGGGAAGTCGTGAGTTAGCGAGCAGTTCATCGAGAAGAGGATAAGATAACGAGAAATAAAAAAGACCTGCGTGTGCCGCAGGTCTTTTTATCTTTCGGATATATTTTTTTACTTCATCTTCTCGCGCGCGATCTCTTTCACTTTCTCCGGATTCGCTTTGCCTTCTGTGGCTTTCATGACTTGGCCGACGAACCACATGAGAATATTCTCTTTGCCGGATTTGAATTGATCGACTTGGGATGGATTTTCTGCGATGAGGCGTTCTACAATCGCGACGACATCACCTTCATCCATGTTTTGGCCGAGGTTGTGTTCTTCCATGAGTTGGCTCGGGTCCGTGCCTTTTTCCATCATGAGCTTGAGGAGTTTTTGACCATTCGAAGAATTGATTTCTCCCTTCGAGAGAATCTTGATGAATTCCGCGAAGTTTTCTGGCGTGATGCGGACTTCGCGAATCGTTTGATTCGCTTCCGTAAGAAAACCGGCGAGCTTGCTCGTGAGCCAGCCTCCGACGAGTTTTGCGACCTTCTCGGCTTCTCCTTCAGAAACGGTCATCCATTCTCCGAGTTCACTCATGACGCGGTCTGCGTAATCCGACCAGCCTTCGTTTGAAACGAGGAAGGATGCATCCGCCTTGCTGAACTTGAATTCCTCTTGGAGACGTTGGCGCGTGGCCGCCGGGAGTTCCGGGAGTTTGGAGCGCATGCGTTCGCGAATTTCCGCGAGGTTCACCGGAGGAAGATCCGGTTCCGGGAAATAGCGATAGTCCGCGGATCCTTCTTTGGTACGTTGTTCCGTGGTCACGCCGCGGTTTTCATCCCATCCGCGCGTGCTTTGGATCGGGAGCGTGTTCGTATCGAGCAAATCCGTTTGGCGCGCGATTTCGTAAGTAATGGCGCGTTCAACGGCGCGGAAGGAGTTGATGTTTTTGACTTCGACTTTCGGGTTATAGGCTTCTTGGGCGAATGTCCCATCGTCATTGATCGGCATGAGCGACACGTTGGCATCGCAACGCATCTGGCCTTTTTCCATGTCCGCATCTGAAACGCCGACCCAACGCATGAGCGTGCGGAGTTCTTGGAGGAAGGCTTTGGCTTCTGCGGCAGAACGGAAATCTGGTTCCGTGACGATTTCGAGAAGCGGCGTGCCTCCGCGATTGTAGTCTACGAGCGTTGAAGCGCCGTCCGGGGTATGTTGGTTCTTGGCCGCGTCTTCTTCCAAATGTGCGCGAGTGATTTCGATGCGGAAGGATTGACGACGTGCGTTTTCATCATCGAGTTCGATGTCGAGATAACCCTTGCCGCACACCGGAACATCAAATTGGGAGATTTGATAGCCTTTTGGCAAATCCGGATAGAAATAGTTTTTTCGATCGAATTTCGCCGTATCCGGAATTTCGCAATGCAAGGCATGGCCCGCGATCATCGCGAGTTCCAAGGCGTGTGCATTCAAAGCGGGGAGCGTTCCGGGTTGGCCGGTGCAGACCGGACAGATCGCCGTATTCGGGGCCGCATCGCCGTCGTTGATGTTTGGACAGTTGCAAAAAAGCTTGGTCGCTGTTTTGAGCTGGACGTGTATTTCCAAACCGATAATTGGGGCGTATTTCATGCCTTTGAGCTTATCGTAGAGAGGCTTTTGAGACAAGGGGCGTTTTTAGCGCGTCTTTTGAAGGGCTTTGAAGAGCTTTACTTCGTAGAAGTACACGGCTGGTACCAGGGCGGCTTGGATAAGGCCTGAGATGGCTCCGGATGTGAAAAGGACTGGAAGGGATTTTTGTTCGTTTTCCGCTACGCTGAGATCCATTCCGGAAACCATTTCAACGATCCAAAGGGCGATATTCGCCACAATGGCGACGATGAGTCCGAAGATGATCACTCCAACGACCTGACGATTGAAAATAGGCCAGAAGCGATCTTTCGTGAGAAGCCATGATTTGAGAAGCGCTTCTTTGTTAAGGGTGTAGAGCTTGTATAAGCCGTAGATCACATACGCGATCGCGATTCCGATGGTTGCGAGACCGATGAATTTATTCGGCGTCATCACGTAGGCGAAGGATGCAACGATCAAGACAGCGAACGGCGTCACGAAGAATGGGACAGCGCCTTTTGCCTGGATGCGTTCATCGATGACGATCAGCTCTACGAATGCGAGTCGAATGGCAATGTAGATTCCTGGAATGAGGAATGCCATGAATCCAACGCCGGTGGCGATGCCGCCAAGCATCGAGAGGATAATGACCGGCAAGAAAAACGTGATATCCGACTTCATCGTGTCTTTTAGCGTGCTTTCGGATTCAATCGCGAGCGCGGTTCGGTAAAGACGAATCGTGACCCAGAGTGAAAGGAAGACTCCGATCGCATAGAAGATAAAGAAGATCGGCGCATACACCGTTGGAATCGTTTTTGCGATCGAGATTGATCCGATCAGAATGACGGCGGGGATGAGCCAAACGCTCGTTTTGAGCATCGTTTCCCAATTTTTGAAAAAGGCGCTCCAGGTTTCTGCAATGAGCGTGGAAATGCGAGGAAGTGGCGTAGACATAGGTTAAAGACAGGGTAGCACGGAACGGGACAGGTCCGTAAGCCCGTAGGATCGTATGTCCGTAGGTCGAAATACCACTTGACGAAAGTTTTTCAGAAAACGACACTCTCGGCGGACTTACGGACTTACGGACTTACGGACTTACGGACTTACGGACTTACGGACTTACGGACTTACGGACTTACGGACTTACGGACTTATTTTTAGAACCCTTTTGGTTTTGCTCCAAGGGTTGAGACAAGGGCTTCGTTCCCGCTAAGATCAACGCGAATGAGTTCTGCTAACAGCGGATGCGTGGCTTGGATGGTTCGCCAGGTTTCTTGGGCAATGCGACGATAGGACGGATGTCCCTTTTTGCCTGATCGAAGGGTGATGAAGTGATCGAGTTCACGAAGGCTCCAGGTGACGATCAGTCGGCGCTGGAAGGCCATTGGGACGAGATATTCCGCTTCGTGGATGAGATTGGACGCAGTGAGATGTGCATGAAGGGCGATGGCTTCGTCCATGAGTGATCGGTAAGCCTGTTCCATGCCGACTTCAATGATTTCATCTGGCACGATGTATCCCAGATCAACGCCGAGCACTTGGTTGAGCTGTGTGCACATGCGATGGCGCTGAACGTCTCGCCATGCCCCGTAGTCCATGACGATTTCGTGTTGGAACGTGACGTGTTCGAATTCGCGCGGGAGCTGATCGTGTTCTCCTCGTTCGCTTACCGCTTCGCGAATGACGCGTTCGATATCATGTGGTCGATCTGAAAGTTGTTTCATGATCGTTGCCATTGGAAGTCGGGAAGATCTTGCCAGGAGTGCGGTAGCGAGGTGGAGTTCTGCGGATGCGTCATCGCGGGTGATGACGACCGGTCGATCGCGATCTGCGCGCGGTCCGTGTTGCGTTGGGAGTTCTTGTGTGAGGAGTTCTTCTCCAAGCGCACGCATGCGTTCGGGGAGTTCTGCCTGGTATTGATTGAATCCGGCATATTTCAATAATGTCGGGAAAATACGCGTTCGGATGGCTTCATCCGGTGTTTCACCGGCTTTCGCGCGGAGCTGTTCAATCAACTCGATCGCGAGTTCACGTGCTTCTTCGTGAGGCGAAGAGGCGAGTTTTGTGATCACAAGGCCCCAGGTTCGGGCATTCGCGGTCATGCCGAGGTTTCCGGCTGCAGCGGCAGGAAGACAGTATCGAGCCACGTCGCATACGCGTGCCTTCGTGGTGGCGGCGTAGGCTTTGTCTGGCATATCATCCGTTTTTGGAAAACGTTGAAGCATGAGCGGTCGTACGCGATCTTGGATATCGTCGTAGAGCCGATAGAGGCGGTCGAGGAAATCGTTGACGCGTTCGGCCATGGGTCCGCGCTTCAGGACGGACGGGAGAACCACGCGATCCCGGGTGAAGACCACGTAGCGCGAAGATTTTTCGGTGTAGCTTGCCAAGCGGCTGTCTTCGAGGATTTTGATTCCGATTTGGCTGATCCGTTCAAGCGCCACGGATGCTACGGCATGTTCGGCGACGGATCCGTGGCCGTATCCTACAACCCATTTGTCATGAAATGCCGCAGCCTGTTCCAAGGACACGTCCAGAATGTTCTGATCAAATGGCGTATCGGATCGGGAGCATTTCGCAATCGCTACCGCGATCTGTTCCGGCGTTGGCGTCATTATCTCGCGACTGCCGTCTTCGTACTCGAGTTCGAGCTTGGTGAGCGGATAGACGCGGCGATGTTCTTGGTCTTGGCCTTTGAGCGTGGATGGCATAGGGGTTGGATAACAGAAAAGGGGAGGGTGATCTCAAAGGCGTATGACATACGCCAGGAGACCGCCCACCCCTCCGTGAACTGTTCGATGGAGTTATACACCGGGTGCGCCGTGCCCACCAGTTGTTCCAAAACTTCCTCTGTTGATATCTTCCGCCGGACCTTCTACGAAGCGCATGGTTGGTCGTTCAATGATCATGGCCTGTGCCACGCGTGAGCCGGCCTGGATTTTTACATCGTCCATGCCAGGGTTTAAGACCGCGAGGAAAATCTCGTCTGTTTCTCCAGAATAGTCTGAATCAATCATGCCAACACCATTTGCCAAAATGACGCCAAACTTCATGAAGGTGCTTGATCGGGAGAAGATGAGCATGGCATGTTCTTTTGGAATGCCAAAACCCAAGCCTGTTCGAAGTAGGACTTGTTGATGCGCCGGAACGATCGCGTCTTCAATGACCGTGAGGTCAAAGCAGGCGGCGAGAGACGTTTTGTATTCCGGGATCACGGCTCGAGGATCGAGCTTGGTCACGCGTAAGTCCATAGAGTGGTCGGTAAGTCGGCAAGTGGTTGATTGGCTGATTGGGAAATGCAATTCCCAATCAACTCATTACCTACTTCTTGGCAATTCCAATCTCCTTCATGATCTCATCAATGCGAGTATGAAGTTCTTCGACGCCCCCGTCGTTCATGATGACGAAATCCGCGTAGGTCATGGCTTCTGGAATAGTGATTTCGGTCGGAGCTCGTTCGGTCGTCTCGAACGCTTCCCAGGTCATATCCGTTTCACCAACTTTTTCGCCGCGATGCTTGATGCGATCGTATCGAATTTTTGCATCGGCATTAACGGCAACGAGTTTAAAATTCGGGAGCGGACGAAATGCAGCGAGGTCTTCCGGTCGGCGGATGCCGTCCACGAGCACGAGTTCATCTTCGCTGCGGAGGGCGTCCGATGCCACAGCATGCGAAAAAAGATCTTCCCCGAATTCTTTTCGGAGAATCACGGAGAGTTTGATCATATTCTCCCGTGATTTCGTGATATTCATCTTTTGGAGCACGTGGGAAAGGTAATCGCTAAAACGGAATTGCGAACCGCCGTAGGTTTGAATGATGTAATCCGTTACGGCGCTTTTGCCTGCGCCTGGCGTACCAACGAGTCCGATGATGAATGGGGAAGACATAGGAAGGGGAGTGGGGAGTGGGGAATTTTTAGGCTTCGTTTTTTGTGATGCCGATCGCGCTGAGATATTGATCGATCTGTTCGTAGAGATGCTCGAAGGATCCATTGTTGTCGAAGGTCATCGAGGCTTGCTTCATGAGCTCTCGCGTCGTGAGTTCCGTGGAGCGTTGATCGAGTTTGAGGAAATCCTCAAAGCTCTGATTCGCTTCTTCCGGTTTTTCGGCGCGCTTTTTTGCACGTTCGTATCTCGTTTCCGCTGCGGCATCTACGCCGAGGAGGTGGAAGTCTGCGACTTCCTTGAGCGTTGTAATATCTCCCTCGCGACGCACGCCATCAACGACGATCACCGGAGAAGGAGATTTTTGTATGCCGATTTGGATGGCACGCGATAAAATATCTTCCCCGCAGGTTTCGCGGAGCACTTCGGAAAGCGTGATCTGGTGATCGCGCGTTTTTTCAAGATGAAGACGTTCGAGAATGGTGCTGAGCGCATCCGAGAATCGAAGTTTTGGGGTGCTATGCGTCTTTTGGAGATAATCCGCAACCGTTCCTTTTCCGGAAGCTGGCATGCCAATGATGCCGATAACGATTTTTCGTGCGCTCATACGGCTGGAGGGGTAAAAGTCTCAACGAGTTTCGCGTCCCATTCTGGATTTGGCGCATACATATCAAGCGTCACTCCGGCTTTTTGAAGGACCTCGCGCACATCTTGGGTAATACGATACGCTTGGGCCGCGACGACGCGCTTCACACCGACCATGATGATTTTTTTTGCGCAGTGATAGCACGGGCTATGCGTAGTATAGAGCGTTGCACCTTCAGCGGAAGATCCGCCGATTGCCGCGAGCTGGAGGATGGCGTTTTCTTCCGCGTGCAGCGTGCGAATACAATGCCCTTCTTCCATCAAGTGACCTTCCGGTCCGTCGCACTCAGGTAATCCTGGCGGCGCACCGTTATATCCAGTTGAAATAATACGCTTGTTCTTTACGAGCACGGCTCCAACACGTGCGCGATCGCAGGTACCACGCGTGGTGATAATTTTTGCGATCGCCATGAAATAGTCGTCCCAAGATGGGCGGAAGTAGGTCATAGTATAGATAAAAGCCCCGTTAACAGGGAGGATAGTACGTGGAGGCTGGGGAGGCAAGGGAAAAGTAAGAATTGATGCGAGCAAGGATGTCCCATTCGGACCGGTACCAAAAACCCCCAGGATTTCTCCCGGGGGTTTTATTCTGCAATGTTTTTACAAGCTCGAAACGTCTACGCGGATGCCAGGACCCATGGTCGAGGCGATCGTGAGGGTTTTGATGTAGGTTCCCTTCGAAGAGGATGGCTTGTTCTTGCGGAGCGCTTCCATGAACGTGGTGAAGTTCTGGAGGATTTGTTCCGTGCTCAGCGAGGACTTTCCGATGACCTGGTGAACGTTGCCCGTGGCGTCGTTCTTGAAGGTGACCTTACCGCGCTTCAATTCTTCAACCATCTTGGTGACGTTTGGTCCGACCGTTTCCGTCTTTGGGTTTGGCATGATGCCTTTTGGACCCAAGATTTTTGCGATCTTCGCGAGTTTTGGCATCATGTCCGGCGTTGCGATGGCGACGTCGAAGGCGATCTTGTTCGTGCGGGCGATTTCTTCGATCAATTCTTCTCCGCCAACGAGGTCAGCGCCTGCGTCCTTGGCTTCCTTCTGCTTCAATTCTGGAACGAATGCGGCGACACGCTTGCTCTTGCCGATGCTGTTTGGAAAAATGAATGTCGCACGGATCTGCTGGTCGCTCTTTTTGACGTCGATGCCGAGGTTCGCGTGAACTTCGATCGATCCGTCGAATTTCGTTGTGCTCGTTTCTTTGGCGAGCGCGATGGCGTCGGCCGCGGAGTAGAGCTTTTTGACTTCGACTTTGGACTTAAGATCCTTAAAACGCTTTGAGATAGGCATGTGAGGTGGTTCGAGCCCCTGTTTGTAGGCAGGGTCCCACTAAGAATAATGTGGCAGGAGCGTATCTTTTTTTGGCTAAGATGTCAAGCCAAGCGGATGCGGATGGTGTTGGCGGCCTGTGTTATCCGCACTTCCCGCGTTTACCGTTTAAAGCTATACTGAGCGCAAACTTGTATGGAACCATCTATCACGACCATGGGCGATCATCGCAATGCCGCGACGCCTTCAGCGCCATCCCTTATTCCATCGCCTATGAAGAAAGAGGCTCCTCCGATTCCTGCGCCTTCTCCGGTCAGGGAGCTGCGTCGTCCGCCGGAACGGAATCAGGGGCTTGCGATCGTGACGCTCGTCGTCCTCGTTTTGCTTTTCCTTGTGACGACGACTGCGGCCGTGATTATGATGATGCGCATTGACCGTGTTGAGAGCGAGCGAAGCGTGTGGAGTCAGAGCATGCAGACGAGCGTTGCGAACATTGCCGGGCAGCTTGATCTCATGAACAAGCGGGATCGAGATGTGGCAACGATGAGTGTTGGATTCCAGCAGGGACTTTTCGATTCCGGTTCCGCGCTCGAAGCTGCTGGTGCTGATCTTATCGCGCAAGGAGATGCGTTGGTTGCCGCTGGTACGAGTTTGAACAGCGATAAGGGAAAAGAATTGATCCAGCAGGGGACGAAGATGAAAGAAGAAGGGGTGAAATACCAGGAGCTTGGAGCGAAGTATAAGGTGAACAGCAAGATCGCGAAGTAAAATGTCGCAATAAAAAAACTCCCGACATGTCGGGAGTTTTTTTGATGGATTATCCGGAAACTTCCAAGCCCATCTGCTTTGCCGTTCCTTCGACTTGGCGCATCGCGGCTTCCACCGTGTGGCAGTTCAAGTCCGGCATTTTCTTTTCGGCGATCTGGCGGATTTGCGCCATGGTGACCTTTCCGGATTTCTCCGTGAGGCACTTCGGGGATCCCTTTTGGATGCCAGCGGCCTTTTTGAGCATTTCGGAAACAGGTGCCACCTTGGTGATGAATTCGTAGGTACGATCTTCGTACACCGTGATGATGATCGGGACCACTTCGCCCATGCGATCCTGTGTTGCGTCATTGAAGCGCTTGCAGAACTCGGCGATGTTCAATCCCTGTGGACCAAGCGCCGTACCGACCGGAGGAGCTGGGTTTGCCTGCCCTCCTTTGATCTGGAGCTTGATATATGTTTTGACCTTTTTGGCCATAGGATAGGTATTCGTGTGAGTGAGAGATTGGCGAGAAGCGCGTCAATCTATCCACGTACACGTGGAAGGTCTATTGGAAGACCTAGATTTTCTTCACCTGTGCAAAGTCTAATTCAAGCGGGGTTTCGCGACCGAACATACTTACGAGAACCTTCACTTTTCCGCGTGCGCCATCGACGTCCACCACTTTTCCTTCAAATCCTTTGAACGGACCGTCTCCGATGCGGATCGGCATGCCTTCCACGAGGTCGATGTCATACTCCATGGATTCGGTCGTTCCGCCTGCGCGCTTCATGATCGAATCGATTTCGGATTGCGCGAGCGGCGTTGGCGTGGTGCCGGTTCCGATGAATCCGGTCACGCTTGGCGTATTGCGCACCACGTACCAGGAATCATCCGTCACGACCATTTCCACGAGCACGTATCCAGGGAAGATTTTTTCTTCCACGATCTTTCGCTTGCCGTTCTTGATCTTGATTTTCTTTTCGGTTGGAACGAGCACGTTAAAGATCTTGTCTTGCATGCCAAGCGTGGCAATACGTGTCTTCAAGCTGTCGCAGACGCTATCTTCATATCCGGAGTAGGTATGGATAGCGAACCATCTTCGGCCGAGATCAAGCGTTTGTTTTGGCATAGGAAGAGGATACGATGAAAGAATGAACGATTATTCAAGTGGGAGTTTGATGTCGGTGTTCTCTGCTGGCGTTTCCGTTTTGACTTCCGTAACTTCCGGTTCAAGCGTTGGAACGACGTTTTCCGGTGTGACGTTTTCTACTGGGGTAGCTTGGCGGGTCGAGAGGGTGTAGGTCACCAATCGGGAAAATCCAAAATCAAGCGCGCCGAAGAAAATGGCGACGCCGACGGAAACGGCAACCACCATCGCGGAGTAGCGAATGGTCTGTTGTTTCGTTGGCCACGTCACTTTTTTGAGTTCCGCGATTGAGGAACGGACGTAGGTGATGAAGTCGTTGACAGGATTTGCCATAGGTAGGGATGAGAGCGGTGATTTTTAAAATCCCCTCCCGGGGTTTTTGCGAGGGGACTATAACACAAGCAGGGGGTGGAGTCAATGCGATGGTAGGGTGAGGGTTTGGGTGAAAACGTCTAAAAGACTAGCGAATTGACGGATTACGGATTGCGAATTTCCTCTCAGCCGTCGACTGTGAGCTGTCGATCGCGAATTTTATTGACAAGTAAGCCAAGAAGCGTACTCTTTCTTTATCATTTCCTTATCTCTAGGGGTAGGAAGAAAGGAATGCGTACCATGAAAATTCAATCGATCGGAGAGCTTCCGACGGAATATCAGCGATCTATTATCAACGAAATGCTGGAATCCGGGGTTATTTCTCGAGATGGGGCGGACCAGATTATCGCGAGGTTTTCTACGTCCGGCGATGCAATTTGGCGATACTGGGAATTTCTCTTCCCAGGGAAGGGATTAGAGATTGCGAGCGTGCTTCGTCTGTACCATGACATAAACAACGACTCGATCGCTATTGGGCCTGATCCGATGATGCGGGGCATTCGTCCGCTCGGTAGTCCGAAGAAGCGAGGGGAGCTTTGTGCGCTATATTGGAATATTCAGACGATTTTGACGAGCGGACTCTTTCGTCTTTCGGGTATACGGCGTATTCATGTCTATTGCACGGATTCGAGTGACAGTTCTGCGCACTCGGAAAAGAGCTCCCAAGCGATAAAGTCAAAGCCTTGGATACCGGATTTCGTCATAAGACTAACCTCGCCGATTGCGCCACGTCCGTTGAGTTCGTATTTCGATGCTTGCGAGTTCCGTTTATCGCTCGCAAAGGCATTCTCGTCGAATCCTCAAGAGGCTCTTGAGCAGATCGAATCCTCATGGGAACAGATTCGCACATGTGACGTGTGGCATCCTGTTGCCAGTGATCTTGCAAAAGAGAGAATTCTTGGATTCATTGATCTCCAAGGGGCTGTTACGGACGATGTCCGAGCGATTCTTTGGGAGAATTACACCTTGATCGCCCGATGGTGTGTTTTTTGTGCCATTCACGACTGTCTAGAGGTTGCGAAAGAATTACAGCATCTCATTGCCCTTTTTCATGAAGGGAATTACTTGCTCGGATTCACAGAATGCATGGAGCCTATTGTCGTGGTCCGTTCCTTCCATCAAGGCAGTAGCTCTGCGCCCAAGTTCTCTGACGATTAGCTCTTTTTGGCCCATAAGGCCGTCTCAAAGCCGCAACTTGACTCTAGGTTGCGGTTTTGACGTTTTAGAAAGTAGACTTGACAATAGTGCTGGAATATGGTGAGATTCGCCATCGTTCCTTAGACATCTTACCTTTGTCACATTCGGATGAGCCGCATGTGGCTGATAAAACAGTTCCATTGCCTGTACCGATGAGCGGTAGAGGAAGGAAAGGTTCGTAGAAATGGCCAAAATCGCATTGTATTTTCCTGGAAACGCCACGCACTCCTTCTTGTTGAAAGACGCGAATGGAGATCGATGGCAGCACATGTACGACGAGCAGCTCGGTCTCCATGAGATCGGGCGGTCAGGCGTACCAGTCACCACGAGTCATCAAGGGCTGGATTACGAGTTGTATCCTTTTTTGAAGGAGACGCTCGCCCAGTACCCGTCGATTTCCGTGGCGAACGCGCCGTTCGCGCATCCGCTCATGGCGCTGATCTCCGATGATCATGCCAAATGGGAGATGCGGAATCGCGTCGGGAATCTCGACATCACGTTCTTCTCGGAGTTCGATACGCCCAAGGCGCATCTGATTCCAACGACGTACTTCTTTCACCTCACGTGTCAGACGGCGATGTACTCCATGCCGTCGGGTGGAACGATGGCGGAAAATCCGGATTTCTCTTGTGTCCCTGCGGGAACCGTTGGCGTCGCGTATGGGAATAAGATCGGCATCGTGATGGACGGGTTCGAGGCTTTTAACAAAGCTTGGTTCGCGTTCGCGGCGATGCCGTCCTCGGAGAACTTCAACAAGGTGATGCAGGAGATTGAAGCGATCACGAAGCTCGATCGAGCATACGTGGTGATCCCTATCGACCTCGAGCAACCGTGGGTTGGAAGCGTCATGGGTGCCAAGCTGTTCGAACTCCTCTTCGCGGCCATCAAGGATCGCGGATTGGATCAGTCCATTGTGCCGATGCAGGAAGTTATGGAGGCGGCGGCAAAGGATCCGATTCGGATCCATCAGCCGCATCGTATCCTCGGAAAGTGGAACGTGCATCAGGTGCAATTTCGTCACTCTGCGCAAATGCAGTCGGTTATGCCGCGCGAAGATAAGGGGCATATGCTCTACGCCCTCGCGACGGATAGCGATCTGCTTTCGTCGTGGAATCGTTGGGTGCTCCAGTCGATCGCTCCGGCGAAGTCCATGAAGTGTCGAACGCTCGACGGGCAAGAGGTGTCACTCTCGCAAGGGCCGAACAAGTCCCTGCAAGAAATGTGCCTCGCGGCCAAGAAAGCGCTTCTCCACAGGGATCTGACGTTTGCGGATCACCTGAGTTCGTTGAATGACTACTCGGGTCTCACGCATGCGGTTCTCGCATGGGCGGAACGGAACGAGCTATAATCGGAGGTCTCTGTGATGAAAATTACAAAAGACACCAGGTTATGGTTCGAAGGCGAGGACCTCATCTGTCTCGAGAAACCCTCCTATGTCACGGACGATAGTGAATCTCGGTGGTTTACCATTCGAGAGCTGATGGAGAAGAAGTGTCTGACGTTCGTGATTCAGAAAGAGCGTGCTCGAGGCTCGTTCGACCTGTGGTACTGCACGAATGAGCACATCGCGGTTTCTATCGGCTGCAGTCAAGAAACAACGTTCACAGGTGCGGTGAAAATGATCGCACCTGAAAACGTCTTCTACGACTCGATTCAAGATTGGTTGAGGAAATCTCTTCGATCAATTTCGGTAGAGATCGAATACGACGAGGCGTTCTAGCTACCGTGGCCGTCTGCGCGACTCTTGCGTAGGCGGCCACAATACTTTTTGGAGGTGTAATCATGATCTCTATTGGTATTCTTCTCGCTCTCGGTTCTGCCTTCTTCGAATCGACGCTCGATGTTTTTCGCAAGAAGACCGCGATGGCCTTCGACGCATTGACTTCGGCATTCGTGCTCCATGCGCTCACGTTCGTGATCGCACTTCCGTTTACGCTCGCTGTGAGCTTTCGGTGGGTCCGCTTGCCGGATGCGATGAACGTGTTCGTGCATCAGATGCCGACGTCGCCGGAGTTCTGGTGGCCGTTGGCAGCGAGTACGGCGCTCAATTCGATCGCGGTATATCTCGTCATGGATGCGCTCGCAACAGCGGATCTTGGTATGGTGCTTCCGTTGACCACGTTGAGCCCGATCTTCCTTCTCCTCACTGCTCCGCTCATCGTTGGCGAGTTTCCGTCGTCGATCGGCTTGATCGGTATTCTCGTGACGACGCTCGGAACGTGGGGATTGGCTCGCAAACCCGGGCAGGAAGGTGTGCTCAAACCGTTTCAGCTCCTCTGGAGTCACTCAAGTAATCGCAAGATGATTCTCGTGGCGGTGTTGTACGGCTTCTGCGCGCCATTCGATGCGCGGGCGATTCATAGCGGGGGACCGTTGTGGTATCTCACGTTCATCGATTTGGGTTTGGCTCTCACGTATGTGCCGTTCATGTTCCGGAAGGCTCGATGGAGCGGTCTGTTCTCGCAAGCGAGTATCAAACTCATCCCTCTTGGCGTCTCGAATATGCTTCGGGCATGGTGTCAGTTCACGGCGCTGTGCTTCCTCATCGTTCCGTATGCTATCGGTCTCAAGCGGTTGTCGATCATCTTCGGCATTCTCTGGGGTCGATATCTCTTCAAAGAGGGGAATACGGCTCAGCGTTTAGGTGCGGCAACGGTCATGATCGCGGGGAGTATCTTAATTCTCTTTGCAGCCGTAAGGTAAGGCGTTCGTTCTTCGTTATAGGCCCGGTTTCTCGCAAGAGGAATCGGGCTTATCTATTGTCGTCTATCAAAAAAGCGTCCATGTTTAGGCGGACGCCTTTGTGAATTTTATACGTCCAAGTCTGCCTGTTTTGCGTGCGTTTGGATGAATCGTTTGCGTGGGGCGACTTCGGATCCCATGAGGATGTCGAAGGTTTCGTCCGCAGCTGCGGCATCGTCGATCGTGACTTGTTTGAGCAAACGCGTCGCTGGATTCATGGTGGT
>JAHBAS020000044.1 GCA_018499965.2 Candidatus Uhrbacteria bacterium | reverse complement strand
GTCTTGACGATCTTGCTTTAGGACCGTACCCTCTCGGAGGTCGACCACAAGACATGGAGAGGTGGCAGAGTGGTCGAATGCGCCTGACTCGAAATCAGGTGTCCCTTCACAGGGACCGTGGGTTCGAATCCCACCCTCTCCGCCACGTAAAAAGCCCGCGCAAGCGGGCTTTTTACGTGGCTAAAATGAAAACGAATTTTCTACGTAACGGTCATGGTGATATGGCGCGTTCGTTTCACAGGGCTTCCGGTTTTTTGGGAAATCCCTTCGGCAACGATATGGAGTGTGACATGCCCGGCGAGGTTGGCCTGTGGGAGATCGATATGATACAGGCCGTTGCCGCTAGCGATGGCATGGAGCGGCATGCGTGAGACCGGGACGTATGAACGTCCGGTTTGGCGTTCGAATGCAGCGGCGCGAGCGAGGTTTTCGTCGATCTTGTCGTCGTGATCCGTTTCAATCGCGACCTCTTTTAACTCACCTGCATTCATCTCTACGGCTTCGGCGATCGTCATGCGTGGAGATTCGATCGTGATGCGAATAGATGCATTCGTGATCGGCCCGCCTGCGTCGGAGAATTCCAAATCGATGCCTGCAGGTTCACCGATGGTGAGCAGTGTATCTTTTGTTTTCAGGTCGATCTTAGCCGTTCCATAGGGTTCGAATCCACCCCAGACGCAGTTCAATGGACGGCCGCCGCTTTGTCCGGCGTACCAGCAACCGACTGTCCAAATGCCTGGCGCCGGGTTCGGGATATCGAAGACAACTCCAGCCGGTGCCGTGAAGACCGGTGAGGCTGCGTATGCCTGACCCGAAGGATCGGTGATCGAAATATTCACCTGGTTTCCCGTCGGCGTTCCGGGCGTATACGTTACGTTCACATCATCCCAGTTCACGGCGAGTTTGCCGCTGTCGATATCTGGACTGAATGCAACCGTCACTTCCCGATAGTCGTAGGCGTTCACGGATTCAAGTTCATTCGTGATCGTATCCGCGATCGTGGAATCCTGCGCGATCTCATTGTAGACGCGTTGGAGGTCGCGGTATCCGGGTGCGAAATGGTATGTTCCACCTGTTCGTTGCGCGATCGTTTGCATGGTATTAATCCCGGCGCTGTTTCCGAGCGCGATCGTGTAAATCGGGTAGGCGGGGAGCACGGTGAGTGGATCTGGCGGAACGTTCCACTCGCCATCCGTAAGAAGGACCATGGATGTGACGCCTTGTCCGTTCGCCTTCACGATGGCATCGCCGATATTCGTGTTTCCATCCGAACTCATGGCGAGAATTTTTCGGCAAATGCCATCGGTTACGGATTGGTTTGTGAGCACGGTGAGTGGCTGTACGACGGTGGCGTTTTGGTTGAATCCAACGACGGCGCAACGATCGTTCTTATGCATGATGTTTACGAATGTTGCTGCGTCGGTTTTTGCGTATTCGATGAATTCGTAGTATCCCATGCTTCCGGAATTGTCGACGAGGAGCGCGATAGTTTTGCTCATAGAAGCGTTGATCTTAGAGAAGGATTGAAGATGGGCAGAGGATTACTCGCTGAGCATGTCCTTGAGATTGAAATGCTCGTATCCGCCGTATTGCGCAGGGAATCCGTTCACCGCAAGCCAAAAGTCCCCGGTTTCGGGATACGCGATCATGCTCCACATGTTCGCGACATGCGCCTTGAACGGTCCGACCGGAGCTTTAGCCACGTAGCTAAAATCAGGATACATCGCACAGATCGTGCACAGCACGTTGTTCGTCCACGAGGGGAGTTGCTTTGGTCGCGTATTGTTTGAGTACGGATCGTAACAATCGCTCAACATGGTTATGGCATTGTCCACGGTGATTTGGCCGTAGTATTGATGGATCAGTTGTTCGTATCGTTCAAAACGACTTGGCGCTTGCACGTAGAAATTATACGGATCTTTCAGGCTGGTTTGCCATGTCTCGATCGTGGAAATATCTTTGATCTCGTTTACGAGCACTTGATCCGCGACCATGTTGTATCCCGAATAACCTTGCCATCCCGGATAGCAGTTGGAGTGATTCGATTGCCACAGCGCTTTTATCCCCGGCATCGGATAGCGCACGCATACATGCTTTGAAGACGTCTCGACCACGGCTGCTTTTTTCGCTTTCGCATCGGCGACGTGATAGGCGATGCCTGCGCAGCGAGGATGGGCGTTGAAAATGGCGATCGCATCATCGACCGTGGAAGCATGCGTTAACAGCAAGCGGGTGAAGATGCCGATGCCGCATCCCTCCATGGATTCGTACTGCATGGAATTGAGCTGCGTCATCATTTCAAAACCCTGGTCGTTGAATCCTCCATCCAGTCCGATCATCCCCGGATATGTCATGAACGTGTGGGCGTATCCGCCATCCGGAGAAGCGACGATGAGGAATCGGTTTTCGAGCTGGTCCGGCATGTTGAAGTTGTCCTCGTTTTTTCCGAAAATCAGCTTGCCGTCGCCGCCCGCCCACTCATCCCATGCGCAAAAGCTGCTGCATCCTCCGGCATGGGGATGTGGAACGAAACCCCGTTCCGTTCCTTCGTCTCTGCCACCTGGCCAATAGTGCGGATGAGCGTAGATGCACCACTGGTCGTAGTTCGTATTCCAAAGCAAAATATCTTCCAGCGTTACGGATGCGCCGGCGGCAATGGCTCCGTCGTGGATCCCCTTCATTTCTTCCAAGCATTCGGGCGGGAGAAAAGGATAGGCCGCCTGTTGTCCCTTCCATAGCATCTGCATGGCGGTATCGTTATCTGTTCCCGTTTGCGCGGCCACGTATGCCGCGGTCGCGAGCAGGGTGTGCTGTATCATGAGCGTGATCTCATTCGCCAATAGACATCCATGCTGATATCCCATTTGATAGGGGGTCCCGTACAAGTGAAGGATATTGATATCTCCTTTTTGTTCGACACGGGCTTTTCCGAGCATTTTTAGATCTTTCATAACGTATGATCAATATTGAAAACGGAATGATGACGGTCGACTTCTTGTGGGAAGTGAGGGTGGTTTAAGGTATGAAAATATTTTTTGTTCTTCAATTGTTAAGCGCCGATCAATGCGCTGATGCACGAAAGGCGTCCTTCATGATATCGCACATCAAGAACCGTGAATAGGATAAAAAGCGTGAATTTATCTTATTTTTAGGATATTTTCATACGCTTTTGATCCACGCGACTTGTTCGAAGTGCGCCAAAAAAATATGGCAAGAATGATGCGGTGGCGTTTGCGCAGGGCGCAAGGCGTACAGAGGGGTATTAAATCTGGCGCAGAACGCGTTGGGTTTTCTCTTGCCTTTTTTTACCTAAGCTGCTAAATAGTTAAGGACCTTATGAAACGAAAAGATCTCCTCGTGGAAATCGTTGAAGATATGGCGCTCATGCGCCGAAAGATGCTGCATTCCCGATCAGCATGTGACCATTCGGTGACGCATGCGCAGATGGGGATTTTGATGATGCTTCAACAGGAAGGGGGATTGGGTCTCAAAGAGGTCGCTTCCCGGATGTGTGCGTCTTCAAGCGCGGCGACGCAGATGGTGAACGGTCTTGTAAAAGCCGGGCACGTTGTTCGTAAGGAAGATGCTTCGGATCGTCGGAAGATCGGTCTTACGTTGACTGCAGCCGGGCGCAAAAAACTTGATCAGGCCAAGCAGGCGCATGTCGCCGCTTTTACGAAAGCCCTCGAACCGCTTTCGGATACCGAACTCGCACAATGGCACACCTTCCAAAGGAAGATCATCGCGAACTTGTAGATCCGCTCACGCTATCCTCTCTCCGCTCCCTGTTACCCTGTATCCCCCATGTCTCATCCTACATCCAAAACGAAGAAGCCTTCCGGTCCAAATGTCTTCAGCCTCCTTGCCCCGTATCGAGGATGGATTGTGCTTTTGGTGATCCTGACGATTACGGCGAATGCGTTCGGACTCGCGATCCCGAGCATGACCTCATGGGCTATTGATGCTTTTGAGGGCGGAACGTTTCATCTCTCTGCTGTCATCATGGCTTTTCTTGGTGTTGGTATTGCGATTTTTGGTTTTACGTATCTCCAGAGCATCGTTCAGACGATTACAGCAGAGCGCGTGGCGCGCGATTTGCGCGAACGATTGATCGCGAGCATTTCGGTACAGGAATACGCCTTCGTCCAAAAGACGACGCCAGCGACGTTGTTGACGAATCTGACTTCAGATATCGATTCGATCAAGACGTTCGTATCCATGGCGATTTCTTCAATCGTGACATCGATTTTCGTGATCATCGGTGCGAGCATCTTGTTGGTGCTCATTGACTGGGAACTCGCGCTTGCCGTGCTGACCGTGGTCCCGATTATCGGCATCGTATTTTTCGTGATCTTTAAACAGGTGCGCGCGCTTTTCATGAAAGCGCAGGAAACGATCGATTGGCTCAACAAGGTGATCAATGAAAGTATTATCGGTTCCGCATTGATTCGATTGTTGAATGCGCAAAGCGTTGAATCTCAAAAGTTCATTGCTGCAAATACGCAGTCGATGGAGGTTGGGTTAAGCATCTTGCGATTATTCGCCACGCTCATTCCTATCGTCACGTTTATGACGAGCATGGCGACGCTGACGATCGTGCTTTTGGGCGGTCACTTCGTTATGATCGGCTCCATAACGATCGGTGCGTTTACGGCGTTCAATGGCTATCTTGCACTTCTCATTTTCCCAATTCTTATTCTTGGTTTCATCAGCAATATCATTGCCCAGGCCTCGGCGTCATATGTACGTATTTCGACCGTCCTTACGGCGAAACCGCGTCGAATGCCAGGATCGGTGATCGCTCAGCCAAATGGCACGATCGCCTTGAAGGACGTTTCCGTGACGTATGGGGAAACGGTTGCCCTGAAAGACGTCTCCTGTGAAGTGAAGCCGGGAACGAAGACCGCGATCATCGGACCAACGGGTGCGGGAAAGACGCAGCTTCTGTATCTCCTCACCGGTCTTATTGAACCCACGTCCGGCGTTGTGGAATATGCGGGTGTGCCTTTAGCCTCGTATGACCCCGTATCGCTCCATCGCCAAATCGGATTCGTGTTCCAGGATAGCATCCTGTTTCGATTGTCGATTCGGGAGAATATCGCTTTCAATACGGCGGTGACGGATGAGGATATGCAGAAAGCGATTGAAACTGCGGAATTAGATGAATACATCAAAACGCTTCCGGATGGCCTTGAAACGCTCGTATCCGAACGGGGCACGAGCCTTTCCGGAGGGCAGAAGCAGCGCATCATGCTGGCACGCGCACTCGCCTTGAATCCGGGGGTGTTGCTGTTGGACGACTTTACGGCACGCGTGGACCTTCAAACGGAACGAAATATCCTTAAGAACATCGAAGAACGGTATCCGGGCATTTCGATCATTTCCGTGACGCAGAAGATTGCGCCGGTTGAACAGTATGACCAGATCATTCTCCTGATGGAGGGGGAATTACTCGCATCCGGAACGCATGAGGAGCTTCTGAAACGCTCCCCGGAGTACGCACAGATTTATCAATCGCAACAAAGCACGAACGCCTATGAATTACGCGCTGAATAAAGATAACGGTCAGAAGAAGGCGACATTCGCTTCTTCGCGTCGACTCATTCCACTCATGAAAGGGGAAGGGGGACGTGTGGCTATCGCTAGCATCGCCATTCTTTTGAGTGCAGGATCTACATTGCTTGCCCCGGTTTTGATCAGTCGAGCGGTCGATCAAGCGATCAGGGGGAATCAGTGGGATTTGCTCTTGCTGTTTGGTGTCGCGCTTTTTGTGGTTGCCCTCGTGGCCGTGGGCAGTGAATACGTGTCGGTTATCACCATGGGCGGGATTGGTCGACGTATCCTGTTCCGTCTTCGTAATCAGCTGTTTAGCGTTTTGCAGTCATTGCCGATTGCATTCTTCCATCAGAACAAGACCGGTGATCTCATTTCACGTATCAATAACGATACGGACCGTTTGAATCAATTCTTTGCCCAGATACTCGTCCAATTCATTCGAAGTCTCTTTTTGATTCTCGGGACAGGTATCTTGCTCGTTGTGTTGAATGTGCGTCTTGGCGTTGCCGTGCTCTTGCCGGCATTCGGCGTCTTGATCATGACGCGTCTGATTTCTCCATGGGTGAAGCGGAAAAATCGTGAAAGCTTGGAATCCCTTGGAGACATGAGTGCGGAAATCCAAGAAAGCCTGGATAGCTTTAAGGTTATCGTCGCATTCAATCGTCTGGATTATTTCCGGGAAAAGTTTGGATCGGCGAATCGTTTGAATTATGAGGCCTCTGTGAAAGCGGGCTATGCGAATAATGTCTTGAAGCCGATCTACGGGTTTGCCACGAATGTGGCGCAGTTGGTGGTATTGGTCTACGCCATCATTTTGATCAGCGGCGGACAGCTCACGATCGGTCTCTTGGTCGGATTCCTGTTTTACGTGAACTACTTCTATACGCCGCTCCAGCAGCTCGCGACCGTATGGTCTTCCTTCCAGCAGGCCTTGGCGGCATTGGATCGCATTTCGGAAATCCTCGCCATGGAATCGAATATGCAAATCGTGGAAGGGCAATCTTCCGGATCGCGTGGGGTTTTGGCTTTCCAAGGCGTTTCATTCGGGTACGTTGATACGGATGGTGTGCTGAAAGATATCTCGTTTGAGCTTGAAGCAGGAAAGACGTATGCCCTCGTGGGCCCGACCGGCGGAGGGAAGACGACGATCGCTTCGCTCATGGCTCGTTTATACGATCCAACACAGGGAACGGTTTTTTTGAATGGGAAAGACATTCGTTCGTATGCGCTCGAAGAGCGTTCACGGAAGGTCGGATTCGTTCTGCAGGAACCGTTCCTCTTTAGCGGGACCGTACTTGATAACCTGTTCTACGGGAATACGGCATTCGCATCCGCTTCCCCGGAGGTGAAAAAGGATGCCTTGAAAGAAGCGGGTCTTTTGGAGTTGCTCTCATCGTTTTCCCAGGGCTTGGACGTGAAGGTGGATGCGCGCGGCGAAGGCGTGAGCCTCGGACAGCGTCAGCTCATCGCATTCGTACGTGCGGTTTTGCGTAAGCCAGAAGTGTTTATCTTGGACGAGGCTACTGCGAACGTGGATACGGTTACGGAACAGCTTTTGGAGGATGTCCTGCGTAAACTTCCGTCATCTACCACGAAAATCGTCATCGCACATCGCTTGAATACGATCGAAAATGCAGACGGAATCTTTTTCGTGAATGCTGGTAGGGTTACGCCAGCCGGTTCATTCGATCATGCAGTGGAAATGTTGTTGCACGATCAGCGTTCGAGTTAGCAGACATAAAGGATGTAACTCTTTGAGGATCTTTGACCCTCTCTCCGTTCCTGCTATCCTTCTTTTCGTATGGCAGATATCAATGAAATTCGCGCGCTCTGTTTTGATCACACGGGAGTTCCGAAAACGAAAGACGATTGTCGCGCCGTGGTGATCAACCATCTCATCCTTGATGAAATGCTTGATGTTGACGAAGCGGAAGAACGTACGGACAAGGTATTGAACGAGCTTGGATTATGGCCGGAAGAAAAACGTCAAGAGGAAGATGTGGAGAATCTTTAGTTATCCACCGCGTCGTAGTTGACGTTGTCTGCGCGATCGCGTAAAACATCAGTATGTTCAACGTAAACATTCTCGCCGTTTCGTTGCTCTCCGTCCTGGGGTGAGATTGCTGCCCGTTCGCAATTCCGCGGACGGGTTTATTCGTCCTCCTGCTCGATTCGTTTCTCGACGAATGAGGCAGTAGGAAGAACAGCCTACTGAAAATCGTTCCTTGTCATCCATTCCAACTCGTTTTGTCGCCCCCATGCTTGGCGGCGAAGCTGGTCGGAATCGTACGAAGTCCCCTGCGGACTCATGAATCTTCTGTTGAGAGGATGTATGAGCCCGTGGGGGATATTTCGTTCTCCTTCAATGCGGATCTGCCCTTCTTTTCACCCTCCGAAACAGGTACAATTATCACATGTCTGACTTTCCTCGATCGCGTTCAACGGAATATCCTCCCCAACAAGGTGTTCAAGCTTCGAATGTCGGCGATCCTCGAGAGCGTATACGAAGAGCGTTGAATCTCGGACCGGCGACTTCTTCCGGCGGGATCCTTCCTCCTCGTAACATTGCGCAGGTGGAGGTGAATACGGAGGATGTGCTTGCAGAAGCCGTTCCATTCGATATCGCTTCCACGCCTGCGTCCGTTGAGATTCCTTTTGCGCCGCAAAAAGCGGAAGAATCGTCTTTGATGGAAACGGTTGAGAGTGATGTCGTGAGCCGATCGGAACGGGCGCTGGAATCAAAGGAGAAGCAAACATTTGAACAATGGGAACTTGGGCGACTTGATCGCAATCTTCGTTTAGGGGAGTCGCTTGAATCGCTCGAGCGGGGAAAGACGCTGGAACGTCGGGAGGTTCGAGAGGTTGCCGGGGCGTTGGAGTCTCGAGGTTGGTATAACCTTTTTTCAAAACTTCAGTCCGGCGATGATTTGATCACGCTTTTGGTTCCAAGCGGAAGAGGTGAAGGGATCAAGCATATGAACGACGTGCTGTTCGGCGCGCAGCGAACGGATCAGATCATCGATCGTCTTCGTTTGCTTACGAGCAGTCGTTTGCGCAAGATCGGTATTTCGCAGATCGCGTCGACGTATAAGAACGGGTACGCTCGCCGTCCGGAAGATTTGAGCCGGGAGGAGGGCGCGATGGAAAAGTTGGAACAGGCTGTTGAAGATATTCGTACGGAAATGACGACGTTTTTAGTTGAGGAATCGTTGAACGCCATGGAAGATGCGGATACTGACCGTTCCCAGGCGTTGACCGTATTCCTTCGTCACCTCTTGGGTCCGTCGGGCGCTGAAGTTGCCCTTGTCCAGCGCGGGATGATTCGAGCGGCGCAGCAGGTCTATGAGCGCGCGCTTCAGGAAGAGGCTGCGGCGTGGCAAATAGCCATTGCGGAGGAAGATCCTGAGAGTACACGTGCTGGCTTTGCGTTGCAGATCGCCCGTGGCCGCAAGCAGGCAGCGGAGGTGCAGATGGGGGAGATCCAAAAGCGCATTCGGGAAGACATCGTGGCTCCGGCCTTGGAAGATCCGCGACGCGGGTATCGTGTGACATTCGGTATCGCGCATATTGATACGCCTGAACAGGAAGGATCATATGTCCATGTAGAGCGTGCCGTTTGCCAATCGGTCGCCGGAGCTGTGGAGGCCCGTGAAGGAGGGTCGTTTGGCGTAGCCTGGTCTCCAGAGATCGCGAATGAATGTCTTGTAGAGCGAAAGGAGCTTCAAACGCAACTTGAGGAAAAATACCTCATTGATGATCAGGGGCGCGCATATCCGCTTTTCGGCAAACGCGGAGACGGATTTGCGGAATTGAATGCGGATGTGATTCGGGGCCTTCGCAAGGGGTCGTTGAAACCTCGAGCGGATCAAGAAGATATCGCCGCATCCGTGAATCGGTACATGCGGGTTTTGAACGTGTTGGACGTGATCAAGCCGTATACCTACGATGAGGTTGCGGGCGGTACGGCGCATGGGGGCGATCGTACGCTTGTAGAACAGGTCGCATGGACAAGAGAACGGGCTTTCGCGTTGCGGTCCGGCAAGGGATTGGATTCGGATACACGTGCGTCGATCGTTCAAGAGCTACATAAAGACGGAAAGGACCAGGCGTGCACGTCATCCGTGGAATTCCATCGGCAGGCTTTGGAAATGCCTTCTTGCACGTACGTGAGCTTGGATGTCCGTGATGTCGGAGTGGAGCTTTTGCAAGAATTTGAGATCTTGCTTCAACGCGTTGATCGGGGAGATATGACGTTTGATCAAGCTCAGTTGGTCGCCGGGGACGCCACGACGCAGCGCATGCGCGATTTCCGTTCTCGCGTATCGGAAATCTATCGTGAAAAGACCGGTGAGACGCAGCCCGTGATGCTCGTTGGAGGGGATGAAGTGGTTTTGGCGGTCGATGGCATTAAGGCTACGGATGAACTCATGCTTGCCTTGCAGTCCATCCAGGTCGCGAAAAAGCCTGGTTCAAGCGTGCGCGTGGTCCAGACCGTGGTTGCGGAATCGGATCGCATCTCCCGTACATCGGATCGTGACGAAATGAAGCGGGAGCACTTGAAAGCCAAGCATCTTGCCGAGGTTGGTGCAACGGTCGCAAAGGATATCGAAGGCAAATTGCATGACGTTGAAGTGTTGATTTCGGCATTGCCGCAAGAAGAGCGCGCCGAGCACGTTGCTTCGATGCAGGCTTTGCATCTCGAGCATTTCGCCGTCCGTCAGGTTCGGGGAAAAGAATCTTTTGAACTCGTGATCCGGGATGCGAATCATTCCGTCCAGATTTCGCATGAGTCCCATGAAGTCGCTTTGCAGCGCATTGAAGTCTTGCGTGCGTTGGTCCAGGATCGCGTCACGGCACTTCAGGATGAGTTGCGTAAGACGCCGGGCGTGACGGATCGAAACGTCAGTCAGGCATTGTATCGAAAGCATCGACTGTCTCCGGAAGGTTTCCAAGCATGGCTCCAAACGCAATCCGTATAACTTGTTATGTCATCATTACCACTGTCAGACCGAGAAGCGCTTCAGGGGATTATTCGAGTGATTCAGTCGGAAGACTCATCCTTCGTGGATGCGTTGCGAACGTCGGAATTCGATACGTTGCTCGAAGCGTTTTCGTGGAACCTTGATCGGGGATTGATTCTTGATGCGCCCGAGGCGAAGAAAGAATGGATTCGTCATCACCTCTCGCTTATTTTCGAACATCGCGCTTCGCACGGCGTGCGTGCCTAATCGTTTATGACATTTTTTACGACCATCGGTTCTTGGCTTTCGACGAGCGGTTTGCGCATTTGTCTCATTTTGCTTGGCGCGTACGCATTGGATGCGGCGATTCGCGTAAGCATTGAGCAGCTCGTGCGTCGTTTTGCCAAACCGGATTTTGCCGCGTCCGCGGAAGGGGAAGAGAAACGCAAGGTCACCTTGGCCCGGGTATTGAATCGGACATTCGCCACGATTTTTTACGGCGCGGTGGCGATGATGATTTTGGGAGAGTTGGGATTGAATATCGCTCCGCTGTTGGCCGGGGCCGGTATCGTAGGCGTGGCCATTGGTTTCGGTTCGCAACAACTCGTCCGTGACTACATTTCAGGCCTGTTCATTATTTTAGAAAACCGGTATCGCGTGGGTGATGCGGTCATGATGAACGGCGTGACCGGAATCGTCGAAGACGTGACGCTTCGCATGACGCGCATTCGGGATGTCGACGGAGCGCTTCACTATATCCAAAACGGTTCAATCACGACATGCGCGAACCTTTCAACGGAAGGCGGACGTATTCACGCCACGTTAAAAGTGTCCGCAAAAGCGAATCTTGATCGCGTGCGTTCGATCGTGCAGGAAGTGGGTCAGTCGCTTGCGTCCGACGAAGCTACGAAGACGAGCGTACGCCGACCGCCGACCGTGGTTCGCGTTGATGGTTTTGATGCGGATTGGGTGACGCTTCGAATTTCTGGTGACGCGGATGTCCGTAAACAGTTAGAAATCACGAGCGAATTCATCCTTCGCTTAAAGAAAGCATTGGATGCAGAGGGGATTGTGGCATCGGTCGGGAGGTAGGGAAGCATAGATGGGCATCCGTTTCGGTGGATGCCTTTTTGATATGCAAAAAGCGCCGGAAAGCGCTTTAGGCAAGGGGGTAAAGTAAGAGGCTAGGTGTATTTGTAGAGCAGCCAGAGATTGATGAGTTCGGTCAGGATAAGAATTACGAGGACTGTTCTGCAGACCAAGAAGGCCATGGAACAGCTCATCATTTCCGTTGACGGTGCCAAGAAAAAGGACATCATGCACAGCGTGGCACACGTGAGCGTGACCGGAAAGAAAATGAGAAATTTTCTCCATCCGTTTTCTAAAGATCGTACCGTTTCGATATCGAGAATAGCGAGAATGATGAGGAGAAAACTCATCATGAAGAGGTTTCCAATCCTTGAAAGCCAATCATGCTGACCCAGGAACGCATATGTACCCAAGAGGGCTGCGTATATGCTGGTTTTGATGTTGAAGAAGGTGATGTGGATTTTTCTGGTGAGGGTCGTTCGTTGTGTTAATGCGGCCAAAGAACACCTGCCTTGTTGAAGGTTCAGTTATTTCATCTTAGCCGAAGGGTATGTAAAGTCAAACTTCGTATAAAATAGACCTCTTTTTGTTACTTCGACATACGTGATGTCGGGATGACAAAAAGAGGTTTGACGGTTCGGTGTTTACGTCAGATCGAAAAACAGGGGAGGGTTAAAATAACACATTTCCTAGTCCGATCACGGCGATCAGGATCCAGATGATATTCAGAATGACCGGTTGCCAGTTTTTCTGTTGCCAGGCGTCAATGGCGATGCCAATGGATCCGGTGATGTTCAATGTGAGGTAGGCCCAGTGATGGACGTCCATCCAGCCGAACATGTTGCCAGCATAGGCTGCGAGAATGGCGATGACGCCATACCAGCCGACGAATTCTCCGTAGAAGCGAGTTTTGAGCATAGGGGTATTTAGGAAGTAAGAACGTCAGAAGGTTTTTCTGCGGACTTATTTCCGTCGTGCATCGTCACGAGAATGAGGAGCCAGAAGAGGATGGCGAGATCATTTTTAAAATATGGAACATCTACTAATCCGTGAACTAGAATCGCAACGATCATCGGTAATACAAGAGCGACATGATTCCAGCGGAATTTATTTTCTCCCCATGTCCACTTCAGTAGGATCCATCCGAATACGAAGAGCCCGAAGAGCCCGATTTCCGACCAGAGGTTTAAGATTACGTTATGCGGGTATTGGAAAACTTCCATCCAATCGCCGGAACGGTGGTACACGCGGATGACGAACGGGTAGCCGCCCAAGCCTGCACCCATGATCTTATGGTCTTTTAGCATCATGAGGGTTTCCTGCCACATTACGATACGGACTTTCGAGGACCATTCACGGAACATGATCACCGTCGTGACGCGTTCGCGAAGCGGGGCGATGGATGCGATGAAGATTGTGCCGAGGATCGCGAGGCTGATGCCGAGCAGTCGCGTTCTCCTATTGAATACCAGGACGAAGAACGAGGCGGCTCCCAAGGCGATCAGTCCGCCGTCGCTTGCTGCGAGGATGATGGAAACGAGCGAAAGGAGATATCCGGGAATTGAAAGCCATGGTGTGACGATCCAGGTGCATGTTTCACCTTTCTTTTTCCATCCTCGAATCAGGTCGGCAAAAAGGAATGCCGCGATCGGCGTTACGAAGAGTGCAAGCGCATTCGGGAAGGGGAACGGTCCGACCGCACGTCGGCCCGGGACGAAGTTCCATGGATCAGGAATGCCCCAGCCGGTTGTCATTTGCACGATGCTCCAGAGGCCGAGGATGATGACGGCGATGGCTAAGAAGTCGGTAAGTCGGTAAGTCGGTAAGTCGGTAAGTTTGAATGTTGTTTTTTGATCTCTGATATTCAATCCAATAAAGAAAAGCAAAAGGGGTTCAATGAAATACGCTCGATAAAGCCCAATGGCTGCGAGATGGTTTGGGGAAACGAAGATACTAATGAACCCAGCGAGTAACCAACATCCTGCAATCCATTTCCAAGGTCGAAATGCCTCCCATCCGCTTTTGATTCGTTTTGTCATTCCCGCGATCCATCCTTCTTGACCCCTGACTTTGTGCAACATCCATCCGATCACCGTAGCTCCGATGATCAACTCCAGCATCGTGGTCGGCAATGGTCCGATGTTTGTTCGAATCACGTAGGTTGGGAGTGCGAGCGGTAAGAACGCGAAAGCCTGCGCCGGCTGTTTCCACGCCCAGAATCCCCAGGCGAGGGCGATGATCATGAGAATGGCGAGTGTCATAATTTTTAAAATAGCACTTACCCTACCTCATCCGCCGTTGGCGCTCCTTTGCGCGCGCTGAGGAGATCCGTGATCATGGTTTTCGTGACGGCGCCGGTGGCGAAAATCGCGATGGTGTAGACGCCTACTCCGATGGAGATCGTGAGTCCGAGCGATCGGTCCATGAACGGAAAAGCTGCAGAGAACATGGCGATCGTAGAGAGAAACGCTTTGCCGGGCACGCTCCATGAGAGTTTCATCGGCGTGTGTTTTAGCGTCATGTAGATATTGACGAGCATGATCCATGCCTCAGAGAGAACGGTTAGCCATGCAGCGGCCCAGATGCCGTAGATCGGAATGAACTTGATATAGAGTATGAGCACGACAATGGCGATCATGATGTAGTGCTTGATCATGGCGCGTTGGAGATCGAGCGCCACGACCGCGTGGCTGAAAATGGTGCTGATGTAGATACAGCCGACAGCGAGCACGAGCACGCGGAGTACTGGTCCTGATGCGGTAAACTTTTCGCTGGCAACGAGGATCATGGCGTGGGTAGCAACCAAGATCATGCCTGCGACCATTGGAAACGTGATGACGCAGAACGCATCAAAGCTCCGTCGAATGAGATTGCTGAATTGTTCTTTGTTTCCGCGCGCCCAGGCATTCGCAATGATCGGCAAAAGCACGCCGGCATACATGAACGGGAATGTCGTGAGGATTTCAAGGACCCGATACGCGGCGCCATAGATGCCAACTTCAGACATCGGACGCACCCAACTGAGGATGAGCGTATCCGATTTAAAGTAGATCAACGAGAAAATGATGGAAACGCCGATAGGCCAGCAACGCATGAGCGTGATCTTCCAGAACGCGAAGTCGAATCCGAGTTTGAATGAGGCGTAATGTCGGGCGATCAAGAAGTTGATGACGAAATTGACGATGCCTGCTACGGATACGAGGATGACCACGGGGACGAGCGTCCAGTTTTGTACGATCGCAACAGCCATTCCTGCTAGGAGAACTGCACGTCCGGCGACTTCGGAAATCGCGACCACGTGCATTTTGAGATGGCGTTGTTGTACGCCGATCACGATTTGGTTGAGTGCGGTAAAGAAGAACGACGCCCAAAGCGCGAAGATCGCGATTTTGATATCCGAACTATATGGTGTAAAGATCGCGATGATCGGCGCGATCGAAAGGATGATGAGCGCGCTCCAGAATCGCAGGCTGAATACGGCGGAAACGGCACGGTTTTCAAATGTGGTATCGCCCGCCCGCTCTCCGAGCATTTGAATGACCATCACGTTCAATCCCATGTCGAGCAGGATGGCGAAAACCTGGAGGAAGGCGTTTGCCGTGGAATATGCGCCAAAACCCTCTTGACCCAAGAGGCGCGTCATCATGCCAACCACAACCATGCCAAGGATGGTTGAAATGACTTTTCCGACGACTTGTACGGCGGTGTTTGCGGCGAGTACGCGTCCAATTGACATGGCCGTATTATGCCTGGTTCAGGGGGAGTGGGGAAGGGCGGGTAGTGGGGAGTGGGTATGAGGGTAGCGGTAGGCGGAAATGCGTTTGACGAAGATTTTCAGGAATCAACACTCCTGACCCTCTACCCTCTACCCTCTACCCTCTATCCCAACTTATACCCACGAGGCTTCGAGAAGTTTTTCTTTGCTACATAGAGCCTCGCAATTCAGTTTTTATTGACCCTGATGAACGAAAACGGTACCATGTATTTATATAAGAGGATGATGATGTATTGGTATTTGGCTTATTTTAGCGCACAAAATCATCATTTTCTCGGCCATTATGCAAAAAACTCTCCTTTCTGCTCTTCGCAACGCGGTTTTGATCGTGTCGCTCATCATGATGCCTCTTCCGTCATCGGCTGCGGCGTATAAAGGGTATGATGGGACCGTGAGCGAAAAGGCGATTCAGTTAACGATGAAGCCGAGCGAGGTTAAAACCGTGATTTTGACCTATACGAATACGGGAACGAAAACATGGGCGCGCGGTTCCGGAGCTGGGAAGGTCGCGCTTTTCCTTGTTGATGCACAGCCTTCCTCGTTTAAGGATAAGACGTGGATTGATGGTGAGACTCCTGCTCGAATTAAAGATGCCTCGGTTGCTTCCGGAAAAAAGACAACGGTTTCTTTTACGATCAAGGCTCCGAAAAACGTCGGAACGTATGCGCAGACTTTCCGACTCGCAGCGGATGACGTGGCTTGGATGCGTGGAGCGGAAACGAAAATCACGGTGCTCGTAAAAGATGCGGCCGCAGCAACGACTCCGACTCCGGTAACGCCGTCAGAATCCGTGGATACGACCACGACGGTTCCATATACCGGCATGCTCATGTTGCGCTCGAAGAAGGATTTGTCGTTGGCCGGAGGTGAAAAGGCTACGGTGACTTACGGATTTAAGAATACAGGTTCTTCCGTATGGAAAGTGAAATCATTGCGGCTTTCGGGTTTACATTCTGCGCTCGTGGATGCGTCTTCCAAATCCGTTGCGGATAGCAGTTGGTCATCTCCAACTGAGCCGGTGGTTGAAGCGTCCACGGAAGTAAAGCCGGGAGAAATCGGATTCCTTTCTTTTGCGATCAAGGCTCCGGTACAGCGTGGTTCGTATACGGCGAAATTTTCGCTTTTTGCCGACGGTCAGCAAGTCACGGGTGCGACCGTGGACATCCCGATCACCGTGACGGCGGACGGTGTATTCGATACCGCGCCGATCACACCGCCATCAACGGCAACCGTGAACGGCATTCAGCAATCGCCTTCATTCCAAACCACAGAGCCGATCCTTCGCGTGGGTATCTTCGCGACCACGGATGATCGCATGATGATTCGTGGCGTGAATGGCGGATACCGCGTGCATCAAAAGGGTACGACGGTATGTACCTTTTTGCAGAATCAGGTGGTGACGATTTCGTACGATCGTACGAACGGCGTATATCGCGTAAGCGGACCGGATTGCACGAGTCAATCTTCTTCCACGTATCAGGTACAGAGCACGGTAGGTGATTGGGAGCCGCTCGAGATGACGGATTTTAGCCGACCGGTTTCGTGGTTACCTGGTGCAAACGACAATACCTTCCGTGGCATTCTCGAACTTCGATATGCGTCCGAAGACGATGAGCCTGCGGTATGGGTCATTAACGAACTGCCTATTGAAATGTATCTTCGCGGCATTGCAGAAACGTCTGACGTAAGTCCGATCGAGTATCAGAAAGCGTTGCTGACCGCCGCGCGGACGTATGCATACTATCATTGGACACGTGGAACGAAGCATGCGGAACGTGGATTCCACGTGGATGCGAAGTACGATCAGGTATATCGCGGATATGGCGCGGAAGCGCGTAGTCCGAAAATCGTGCAGGCTGTTACGGAAACACGAGGACAGATCGTAACGTATCAAGGGAAGCTTGCAATCACGCCGTACTTCAGCCGATCCGATGGGCGTACGCGCAGCTGGGGCGAGGTGTGGGCTGGTGGAAGTAATTATCCATGGCTCGTCACGGTTCCTGTTCCTCAAGATAACGGGAAGACCCTTTGGGGTCATGGCGTTGGATTGAGCGCGTCCGGAGCCTTGGCTATGGCGAATGAAGGAACGGATTATCTTGGTATTTTGAAGCATTTTTATACGGGGATCGAATCCCTCCTGTTCTACTAAGTCATGCCCGTATCCCGTAAGCCATTCGTATCGCCAGCCTCTCGTCGCATGCAGAGTCTGTTGAGCGGCGATCGACGCGAAATAGCTGCTGCGGCTAAAGGCGTTTCAGCAAAGCCGAAGACGAAGGCGGAAGAACGTGCAGCTCGAGCGTTGTCGTTGGCGCGCATGCGAGATGCTCGCACGACGGCGCGTAGCTCGGCTCGAAATGGTGTAAAAGAGAATCCCATGCGTGAGTTAGAGCGGAAGGAACGCGAACGGAAGGATCAGGCACGCGCGCAACGCGGCACGTCGCTCGCACGCGTTAAGCGTCATGGAAACAAAGAAGAAGAGGAGGAAGAGATGGGGCTTGCGGATGAGATTGAGCTTGATCGAAGTGCCGCAGAGGCGTCTCTCGGTATTGCCTCCCCGCTTCCTCGAAGCATTTTGCGACCACCCAGGCCTGCGGCAAAACGAATAGATGACGGGCCGGAGGAATTGAGGTATTAGTCCGTCGATCATAAAAAACTCCCGCTGTATGATATACGGCGGGAGTTTTTTATGGGCTAGGAGGATTTTTTCGCATCCTTTGGAGCCGGAGGATGCTCTTGGGCGACATTGCTCTCATGGGCGAGTTCCAGAATGCGCTTCGCTACGTGATCAGGATGTTCGATTTCCTCGAATTCAAACTGTTTCTTTTCGGCAGACGTCTGGATCGTTACGTTTCCGTAATTGAACATGGACTGTAAAAAGCCATTTGTCGTGCTCGTAACATCTTGAACGTTGTAGAGACGGAGTTCGCTCATGGTGCGTCCGAAGAGGCCGTTTTGTTCGATGTTAATGATGCGCTGATTGGTGACGATCCAAACGTCCAAATACCAATCGATGAAATTTTGGAATACGAAGAGCCAAGTAAAGAGGAAAAACGTGCTTCCGCCCATCACGATCGCGGCGAATTGCGCTTTGTTTTCCAAGAGCGCTGGCATGCGGAATGCGAGGAACGCGTAGCCGACGAAGGGAAGCGCGAGGACGACGATGGTTCCAAGGATGAGCGGGATGAGGACGAACCAATGCCGACGCAAAAAGAAGATGAGCTGTTCATCCGCTTCGGCGTTCGGGAGCTGGGTGAGGTGGATCATGGTTCAATGGTGATATCGGTGATCACGTTAGAGGATCCGGGAATCAGGGATGTTATGCCTGTTGGAAGGATTTGTACGGGCTGATCCCAGTCCGTTCCAAGGACGATGTTCGCGCTCCCGAACAACGCGATCGCTGCAATGCTCATAAACAGAAACGTTGCGATCACCGTGGCTGGCGTTCGCGTGCCGTGTTTTAGCATTTGGGAAAGAGTGAGAAGTACGAGAATCACATAGACC
>JAHBAS020000009.1 GCA_018499965.2 Candidatus Uhrbacteria bacterium | reverse complement strand
CGCTCTAGCCAACTGAGCTACGCCCCGATGAATTGAAGGTGCCGTTTCTGACGTGCCGGTATCCTACCCGAAAGCGGGGATTTTGAAAAGAGGGGGTTATGCCCACTTTCTTTTCCCTTGTTTAGGAGGTATCTTTATACTCAAATCCTTATTTTCCTATGAAACTCACTTCTTCCGCTCCCTCGGCCCTGCCTTCTTCCTCAAAAGTCATCATGCCTGAACGTTTTGGTTGGATCGTGGCTGTGGCCCTTATCGTTGGTATCGCCATTGGAGCCGTGGGAACGTGGCTTCTTGCAGAGCAAATCGATCAGTTGACCATGAACATCTCAACGTCGTATTCGCAGAAGTAGACGTTTTATCTTTCATTCGTCGTATATCTCTAAAATAGCGCGCCTTGTTTTGTATCGCCTTTTTCTATTATGAAGCTCACCAAACCCGCATCCCCAGCTCTTTCGTCAAAGAAGCCGTTTCCAGTCCGTCTTGGCTGGATGGTCGCTCTCGCGCTTATCGCCGGTATAACGATCGGTGCGGTTGGTACATGGCTCCTTGCGGAGCAGGTCGATCAACTTCGTACGACGATGACGAAATCGTCTACACAAGAATCGTTTGTTGTCCCGCCAGTATCGGAGGCCGAGGTGTCGGTGTCGCCAGAAGAGGTTGAAGAGATTGCGGAGCTGGAAAACGTCATGCCGTCAGAAGTACGTAAGGCATATGCAGAAGCTCGAGCATTCGCATCTTCAGATGCGGCGATCGGAGATGTTCGCGTTGATTGGATTGAACCTGAGGATGTGACTTCGACACGGTGGGGAGAGCTTTTTGGAGGCGTGGCAACACAGGAAGCGATCGAGAAATTTTCAAAAATGCCGGAAGAGGAGGGTCTCTGGATGAGCGTCATCAAAAAACTTGGAACGGTAAAAGAGGGGATGTATGAAGGTGCAACGGTGTACGGAGCTGGGCTTGAGGCGAATTATCCATTTTTCGGTGGACCCTCTATGGGGATATTCATGCGCACAAAAGACGGGTCGAAAGTATTTTTGGATGTAAGCGATACGCTCGTAGAAGAGACGTTTAAAGATTTTGGTATTCATATAGCCGGGGATGTCTCTCTTAAGGGTGCGCATATTCCATCGTACCTAACAGTTCAAGGGCAAAAATTTGTTCCCGCGGCATCGCAGAGTCTTGGATATGTCTTTGGTCCGTATTCCTATTTTAGCGTCAATAATACGATAGAATTCGTTGCGAATTCAGAAGAGGGATACGCGTTGTACAAGCAAAAGATCGTATCGACTCATTCATCAACCTCGGCTGATCTGTATGGTGAGAGCGGATGTTTATATGTTTTTTTGAGCAATGGTTTTTGGGTGAAATATACAACGTTTCTTCCGGCTTTTATGGACGTGCATGAGAATGAAATAGGTGCGGTTATTCGCAATCCGAATATTGCCTGGGCAAAGGGTTTTGAGAATAATAATCTTTATTATGGCGCGACGGTTGGCGGTTGCGGCGCACTACCGTGTCCTGCTATTGTGAATCTTTCTCCGGAGGATGAATCGGAATTGGTGCAAATTGGCATTGAGAAGAAAACAAGAGAAGCGATCTACGGGCCGAAGGACTATGTTTCGTGGAAAGGAACGGCACATATCTATGATACGTGGTATGTTGCTTCTGAAACGAAGCCTTCTCTGGAAGAGATGGTGAAGAAGTACACAGTTCCCTTTTTCTTTTGGAAGGATGCGCTCGGTCGTTGGAATCAATATAAAGTCGAGGGCCTTATTCCTGCGGTCGAGTGCGGCAAGCCCGTTATCTATCTCTATCCGGAAAAGAAAACGGACGTTCGCGTTTCGCTTCCGAAATCGATCAACGTGACCGTGAGCGATCCGACGTATCCATCGAAGGGTTGGGTCGTTACGGCGAATCCGAATGGGGATCTTGTGTCTCATGCAGATGGAAAAACGTACGGATCGCTCTTCTGGGAGGGGACAGGCGTAAGCTATCAAACGCCGACAACGGGCTTCGTGGTGAAGCGCGAAGACGTCGGTTCGTTCCTCGCATCCACGCTTCCGAAGTACGGATTGAATCAAAAGGAATCGCAGGAGTTCATGGATTTCTGGGTGCCTCGTATGGCGAGCTCTTCGTACTATCAAGTCTCATTCCTCACGGATACCTGGTCCAAGGCCGCGCCGTTGAATGTGTTCCCTCGACCGAAGACGAGCATCCGTATCTTCATGGATCTCAAGCCGCTTTCCGCGCCGATCTCCATCAAAGCTCCGACCATCATTACCCCAAAACGTGATGGATTCACCCTCGTGGAGTGGGGAGGATTGTTGTACTAATTATGCGTCTCGCGATTGATGCTCGAATGATGGGCGCGGGGAATTCCCGCGGCATCGGTCGTGTCACAGAAGAATTGCTCAAGGCGATGCTTGAAATCGCGCCGGAGCATGAATACGTATTGATCGAAAAAGACGTTCAACGTGGACCGTTTTGTTCGCATGCAGGATGCGAACATGTGCAAGCAGACGTGCATTGGTATGGCCTTAAAGAGCAGTTGGCGATTCCTCGGGCGATTATCCAAACCAAGGCAGATCTCGTGCTCGTTCCGCATTGGAACGTGTCGTGGTTCTCTTCGATTCCGCGCGTGGTTTTCATCCACGATCTCATTCTTCGCGAAGAACCGGCATCGGCGAATATCAGCACGCGCGGATGGTTCGTGCGTTTGATCAAACGTATCGGATTCCGCGTGATCCTGCATCGTGCGCTTTTTTCCGCGCGCGCCATTCTCGTTCCAACCGAGCATGTGGCGGAGCGCATTAAGTATCATTATCCATCTCTTCGCGTTCCGGTGCATGTGGTGGGGGAGGGGATGCCGAAGGTGGACCAATCCGTATGGCGTGAGCCTGAGCGTCCACTCTACCTTTTTATGCTGGGATCGGCGTATCCGCATAAGAATCATGATCTTGTATTTCGCGCATGGCCGGAAATCCATCGACGATACCCGGAGCTTCGTCTCGTGATCGGCGGAAAGAAAGATGCGTTCATGCAAAAATTGGAGGCTCGGGTCAAGCGGGAAAAATTGGAAGGGATTTCGTTTTGCGGAGAGGTTCCGGATCAAGAAATCGCTTCGCGCATGGCTGGAGCTTTTGCTTGCCTTTTTCCTTCCCGTTGGGAGGGGTTTGGCTTGCCTCCATTAGAGGCGATGGCCGCTGGAATTCCTGTGCTTTCGAGTAATTCCTCGTGCATGCCGGAAGTGCTTGGGCAAAAGGGTGTTATCTACTTCAATCCAAGCTCCGTGGATGGTATAGTGGAGGCTGTCGAGGCTCTGTTTCGGAATCCGAGTGGTGTTCGTGGGGATGCGCGCATGGCAGTGGCTGATTTAGCTCTCCGTCATGACTGGTGCAAGACGGCAAAACGTACACTTGAGGTTTGCGAAAAAGTCATTCGATAGCCATTGGGACGTTGAACAGCGTTCCAATTCGCCCATGCTTACTTCGAATGAAGAATCAGCGTCCATGGACGCCTCAAAGGGAAGAGTGCCGCGCTCATTGGAAGAGCAGCTCGCCTCCGTGGTGGAGAGCGAGTCGTTTTCGTATGTGAACGACGGAATCTCCGTTCATCCATCGTTGCCGATAGGGCAAGAGGGTCGATCGCGTCGCCGTCGCCGTCGCGGACGTTCATGGAGCCGAACGGGTCAGCCGCTTACGTCGCTCATTGATCGCCGTGATCAGATTGCGGATCTTGATCGTGTGGTCGTTGGATTTGCCGCTTCACCGATTCGTCATTTTCGTCGCGTGCCTCTCGCTATTCGTTTCGCCGAGCATCAGCGAAGTCCTTTTATCATTTCTCTACGTGAAATCGCGCTTCGGTATGAGCCGATGCCGGAAGATGAGCGTGTCTCATCATCGTCATATTTGGCTTTCGAACCAGCTCCATTAAGCATCCCGCGTCTTGATGTATTGGAGGCGATGGCTGGGGATTTGCATGTCGACACCGCCCCTCGCGTTTTACATGACCAATTTACCGATCTCCAGACGATTCAGGACGGCGTTCCTTCTGCAGCTCAACGTGTCGCGAACGTGATGCGTGGTACGTGGAACGCCTTTATGTGTGTGGCGCGTGCCTGGTTTTTTCCACGTCCTCGAATTCGATCGTCTGCGGCTCCGTCTCCAGTACATCACTCAGAACGGATTACGTCTCATCCGGTATCTGCTGAGGCTGTTCATACCAGAATCTCCCTCCTTCGTAGCGCGATCGCGTTCGGTGCCTTGGTGTTGCTCGCGACGCTTCCGGCAAATGTCGTGAACATGATTCGTGACGTTACCACGCGCAAAGCCGCGATTGCGGCCATGGGTGGGGATGCGATGGCCTCTTTGGAGGGGTCTCCGTCCGCGGCAACGCTTCGGGAGGCAAGCGACCGCTTCCGGGAAGCGGACACGATCCTCTCCCAGACGAATACGATCGCGGTTGGTCTCGCGCAGCTCGTGCCGACGACGCGATCAAGTTATCGCACGGCTCGCGCGTTGCTTGAAGTTGGATCGAAGTCTGCGGATGCCGCAGGATTGCTTGCTAAGGGTCTTGATGCGGCCATTCGCGCGAAGCAGCAAAATATCTTAGAACGTTTGAGCGTCGTAGCGACGTATGCCGATGGAGCATTGCCGCTTTTAGAAGATGCTTCGCGTGCGCTTGAGAATGTTGACACGAATGCCGTTCCGGAATCCGATCGCGATCGCGTTGCCATGTTGGCAGGGTTGGTGGATGACGGTCGATTGGCGGTGCGGGAATTCGTCGGTATTTCAGAGGTCCTCTCTAGCATGCTCGGACGCGATGGATTGCGTCGATACCTCGTAATCTTCCAGAACCCGAGTGAATTGCGACCGACAGGCGGTTTTATGGGAAGCTATGCAGAGCTGGATGTACTCCATGGTGAAATCCAGCGGCTCGAGGTTCCGGGTGGCGGCACGTATGACATTCAGGGTCAGCTCACCACCCAACTTGTTCCACCGGAGCCGTTGCAACTCATTGCGGATCGATGGGAGTTTCAGGACAGCAACTGGTCACCGGATTTTCCAAAGGCCGCGCGGAAGATCGCTTCGTTTTGGAATGCGTCCGGAGGGTATACGGTTGATGGTGTGATCGCGATCAACGCCACGCTCGTTCAGAGCCTTCTTGAAATCACCGGTCCGATTGAAGTTCCAGAATTAGGGAAAACCATCAGCGCAGAAAACTTCATGCTTGAAACGCAGAAAGCGGTTGAGTTGGAGTATGACAAGGCCGAGAATAAGCCAAAAAAGATTTTAGGATTGCTCGCACCGCGCATCATGGAGCGTCTTAAAGGTGCGGATAGTGAAACGATGATGCGCGTTGTCGGTATTCTTTCGACATCCATCGTGCAGAAAGATATTCAGATTTCGCTATTAGATGAAACCGAAGACGCCGTGGTCCAGTCGTACGGATGGAGCGGTCGCATGAAAGCGGTGCAGGGCGATGCGCTCGCGATTGTAGAAGCGAATATCGCCGGACAGAAAACGGATGCGTCGGTAAGCGAAGAAGTCGTACACGATGTGACGATTGGAGAAGATGGGTCGATCGCGGATCAGGTTACGATGACGCGTTCGCATGCTGCGCAAAAAGGGACGTTGTTTAGCGGCGTCCGAAATGTCTCTTACGTACGATTTTACCTCCCGCGAGGATCTACGCTTACGGAAGCGTCGGGATTCGCTACGCCTGCAGCTAATCTCTTTGACGAACCGCGTGAAGACGCGCAAGTCGATCCGGATCTTGCGAGTGAAGCGAGTTCAACGCGATTCTCCGCAGATGTTCGCGTGTGGGACGAAGGGGATCGAACCGTGGTCGGTGGTTGGACCATGGTAGATCCGGGAGGGAAAACGAGCATCCATCTTTCTTATCGTTTGCCGTTTACGGCTTTTGATCTCTATAGTCGTTTAGGATCTGCGGCTACGGGTTCAAGTGATCAGGGATCGCGCGCGGCCTATACCTTGTTGCTCACCAGTCAATCCGGAAAAGCGGATCGTGTGATCAAGACCGTGTTTCATACCCCGGCTACATGGAAGTCGCGTTGGTCTCGAGGGGAATCCGAAGAGGGCATGGCATGGAACGGTGATCGTGTCGTCTCTTCGCTGTACGACATTGACGTGCAACAACCATGAGTCGATCAAAGCGTAAACAACAGGGGCAGTCAACTCCGAAAAATACGGTTGATGCAGGCCTCCAGCAGAAGGAAGCTGGTTTTATCATAAAAAAAATCGAAGTCGCTCCATTGTCATCGGATAACATTGAAGAAAAGAAACCGCAAGTCATGGAAGAGAAGGGTTCGGGGAAATTAAAAAACCAGAAAGATGATATCCAGCGAAGTTTAACCGCTATTTACGAAGGGCAGCCTTCCAAGGAGTGGCTTAATACGCTTGATCGAGGACGACAAAAAACCTGGGTGATTGTGCTTTCGGTTTTCGCCTCACTCGTTTTTTTTGTAGGCGTTGCGGCATGGGTCGGATTTTGGTGGTTTGGCAATGCCGGATTCGCCGGTCGTGGCATTGAAATTCAGATCGAGGGACCGGATCGCATTACCATCGGTCAGGAGGTTTCGTATTTCATCAATTGGTATAACGTGGCACGTGAGCCTTTGGCCTCCACGGAGTTTCGCATCAATGTCCCATCGGATTTCGTGATGACCTCGGTTGATCCGTCCCCAACGAATGAGCCGCTTGTGTTTCGTTTAGGTGCCCAGCCGATCGAGGGAAGAGGGACGATGAAAATTTCCGGCATCTTTACGGGTGCCATGGGGACCAAGAGCAGCGTTCAGGTGATTGCGATGTATCGACCAGCGTCTTTTAATAGTGATTTTGAACAGTTGAGTACCAAAGAGATTGCGTACGGAGAGAGCGTATTGCAGGGTGCGTTCGATTTACCATCCAAAGTCGTTCCAGGAGATATCGTTACCTTGAAGTATCGTGTCACGAATACGGCTTCACGGACGATTGATGGATTACGTACGCGCATTGAGCTTCCGGCCGGGTTCGTGCTTTCTGGAGATTCTCAGATGAGAGCGGATGATCAGCGCATGGTAACCGTACCGCTCCCTCCGATCGAGTCCGGCACGAGTACGAGTATTGAAATGAAGGGAAGTTTTGCCGTGAAGTCTGGCGGAGATCTTTCGATGATGGCAGAAACCGGATTCGTGTTGGCGAATGATACATTCGCGCCAGCAGTGAAAACCGAAGGCGTCGTTTCTGTGCTTGCAGGCGATTTGGACATTGATCTTGTGATCAATGGATCGCAGGATGATCGCAATGTCAACGTAGGGGAGTGGCAGCGCATCGCACTTTCGTATACGAATGTCAGCGGTGAGCCGCTTCAGGATGTGGAACTGTCCTTGCTATTCCATTCTCAATCCTCGTCTTCTGTTCCGTTTGATTGGTCGAAGATTGAAGATACGAGCGAGGGAATACGAAAAGGGGATGTGATTCGTTATACCAAGAAAGAAATTGAAGGGTTGGCGGAATTGAAGCCAAATGCGGATGGCTTTATCGAAGTTTCTATTCCGCTCATACCGTCGGTATCCACGAGTACGGACGCACCGATTGAGGTTGCCATTGAAGCCAAGATCGGGAGTGTTGGCGGAGATAAAGTCAATCGTACGGTAACGACTAGGCCGATCGTCTTACGTATACAAAGTGACGCGAAACTCGCATCTATCGCTCGGTACACATCCGAAGAAGGTGCGCCGATCGGATCCGGTCCATTGCCGCCGGTTGTCGGATCCTCTACGACGTATCGCGTGGAATGGAAGGTTCAGAAAACGCTTCACAGTCTTGATCGTCTTACGATGACCGCTACATTGCCTGGAGCTGTGTTGTGGAGCGGAAAGCGCGATCTGGATGCCGGAGAGCTTTCCTATGACGAAGCGAAGAAATTAGTCACTTGGACGGTGAATACGATGCCTGAAGATGTAAGTGAACTCGTTGCATCATTCGACGTTACGCTCCGTCCTTCTGAAGCGGATGTGGGTCGTTTTGCGCAGGTATTAGGAGAGTCGCGTTTTGAATTTAGGGATGAAAAGCTTGGAGTGTCCGTTCTTCGTACGGCTCCGGCACTTACGACGGATTTGCAAGATGATGCGTTGGCACAGCGTAAGGGCGTGGTGAAGCGTCCATAAAAATATTTCGATGAAATTGAGAAGGCCAGTCGCATGCATTGCGACTGGCCTTTGGTGTCACGAGGAGATCCTACAAACGTTCAAGGTTGTAGGTTATTGTTGAGAGTGCGAGATCGGAACTAACGGCCTTGAATGGCGTGCCAGCGAGGGCAACCTTTAGGATCGGTGTTGCCGTTCTTTCTCGAAGGCCGAGCCTGCTGGAAAATTCGTGGACGTGGAGTATCTGTCGTTCTTCGATCACGTGCATGCGGTTGGGCTGGATCCGGATCTGGTGATGTTCCTGGAGCCGGAGTGGTGACTTGGCTTCGGTGAGCGCGAAGACGTGGCATCGCGAATTGCGAACGCGTTCCGCTTCCAGTCCGGATAGACGTGCGAATGTCATTGCGAGATCCGTGCATACATCGTCCGCCTGGAGGCTGAACGGCATAATCCATTCATCCCTCATGTCCGGCCAGAGCATGCGATGTAAATGATCATCGTCTTCGAATAGCGCGACCGCATCCCGTCCCGGATAGAGAACGATACGATTACCAGCCTCGGGCTGTTTCCATGTTCCTGATGCGAATAGCATGATTCCTCCCAAAGGTGCGTTCCTCAAAAATGAGGAGCGGATAACGTATCATTTCCTACCGTATTTTTCAAGTCCCCCTAAAAAGCAAAAGACCGACCAACGCGAGGCGCGTAGTCGGTCTTTCGGAGTTCCCTGCGTAGGGAGGTTCTAGCGATGTTGCCGTTCGTCGTCCTCCTCGAGGAGGTACGTGTTATCCGCGGACGTGAGGCGGATAGGATGCACCGCGATACCCGCAAAAAGCATTCGAACAACGAAGTCTTGGATAGGGACCTCGGAAATATCGGACCAGCCAATGATCTGCTTGTTGTCCAAGTTCGGCCAACGGATCGACTGATTGCCTGAATCAAGTATTTCCATGGCCTTGCTCTTGAGATCGAAGTGGACGAGATGGCCTGGGCTTGGATGCGTGAGTCCGCCTTGCTGCGTCCGAAAGTCACGTCGTCGAGGGCCGGTGAGTTCGTAGGCGAATCCTTTTGCTCCTCGCGCGGACACGGCTTGTACGTGATGGCCGCAAATCATAGCGAAGACCATGGCGATGTCCGGACACGTTCCAAGGACGTCATGCTTTTGTTCTACGGGATCGTACGGCACGAGCTCGAATGGAGCTATCAGCGTATCTTGATGATTCGGCCAATGGAGTCGCTCAACGCGCTCCACGCTGGAGAAGATGTGTATGCCATTGTCGTACGGCGTGAAGAAGAGACAGTTGCCGGCTGTTGCTTCAACGAGCTGGCCTTGCGGATTATATAGCATCACGAACCTCCTTATTGTTGGGGGATGAAAGTTACGATTCCCTAAAAGGGACCCCGATCATAGCAAATCCTGATCAAGAAGTCAAGCCTAGTCGACATCTAAAAATCCCGCGGTTAAGCGGGATTTTTGCATGGTGCATCTGGAGGGAATCGAACCCCCATTATCGGTTTCGAAGACCGACGTCCTATCCGTTGAACGACAGATGCAGGGAAGAGATCAGAGATCTGAGACGAAAGACTGGAATGCATGCCCAATCTCTCTTCGCCGACCTTTGATCTCGATTTTTAAAATGGCAACGCCTATTTCTTCTCTTCTTCCTTTCGCGCAACATCCCATCCCTTTGCTTTCAGCCCTTCTTCCGCTGCCGCGATCTGCGCTTCTTGCTTGGAGGTTCCGCGGCCAACAGCGACGAGCTCTTTCTCTAAGAATACGCCAACCGTGAATTCCTTTGCGTGATCGGGGCCGACTTCCTCGAGAACCTTATACGAAGGCGTGACTCCGAGCAAGTCCTGAGAGGTTTCCTGGAATCGACTCTTTGGATCGATGTGGAGATGATGTTCAAGGATGAAGGGGAGATGTGAAAGGATATTCGTATCGATAAACTTCTTGGCTCCCTCCCATCCGCCATCCAGGTAAATCGCTCCGATGATGGCTTCGATGGCGTTCGCGAGGATATACATGCGGGCCTTGGAGTTCTTGTCTTTCGCCTCTCCTCGGCTCATGAGCAAGAAGTCCTCGAAGGCGAGCTGGTTCGCAATGCCAGCAAGGGTCTTGGCGTTCACGAGCGCTGCACGCCAGTTCGTGAGCTCTCCTTCTGGATTGCTGTAGTTCACGAAGAGATTTTCCGTCACGACGAGTTCCAAGACGGCATCTCCTAAGAATTCCAAACGCTCATTGTGCGGGTACGGAAAATCCGCATGCTCATTCAAGTATGAGCGATGGGTGATTGCTTGGATCAAAATGGATTGATCCTTGAATGCGTAGCCTAAACGTTCCTCCAGGGGAGCGAGTGCGGGCAATTCCATAAAAATGAGGGTGGCTCAGGAAACGACGACAATGATGGATGCGCACAGAACCGGAGTTCTATGGCCATCATCAGCGCCGTTCGCCGATATCATGATGCGGTTTCAACATGCGGATGTTCCGTTGGGAACGCTTCGGACGGGGTTGGATCTGCCGGGACCGCTTCGCCTTCTGCAGCATGTCGATTTTTTTCTTCTTTGACCGTTTCTTCCTTAGGAAGGTCTGATGTTTTTTGAACGCCCTTCGCGATCTGATCACGGTACACGGCGCCAAGCACGCCGTTTACGAACTTACCGCTCGATTCGCCGCCAAAGGTTTTGGCGAGTTCAATCGCTTCATTGATCGCGACCTTCGAAGGAATTTCATGCGTATACATGAGTTCAAAGGTACCGATGCGCAAAACATTGCGGTCAACGGTTGTGATTTTTTGAAGCGGCCAGTCTGGGGCAAAGGTCGTAATGAGGCCGTCGATGATTTCACGGTTCTCAGCTACGCCTCCAACGATACGTTCGGCGAAGTCTTTTTCGTCTAAATCCGGAGCGAATTCTTCAATATTACGCCGTAAAAGACCCAGAGCGTCTTTCGAAGCACTGTGAAAATCCCATTCATAGAGGGATTGGAGCGCAATGGCGCGGCAGAGGTGACGATTGGACATAATGTGCGAAGGAACGTTGGGTTGGCGTTTTAGGCCTTCTTCTTTGCCTTTTCAAGGCGTTTTACGGCTTTTTCTGCCTTACGCTTGCTAGGTTTTACGTGAACAGGCTTTCCATTGTATTCTGTGGCGCCAGGGGCGACGCGATGAGAAAGATGCATCTTTCCAGATGTCTTTTCCTTTACAATTGGGGCTTTATCGAGGGCGAAGTGGGATGCGCGGCGGTGCTTTTTGGAGCTAGTGTGCCGGTGGCTTGGTAATGGCATAAGAAAGAATAGTCTTAATGATAAAGAAATGATAGCAAAAAAAGGAGCTTTTTGCAAGAGGGGGGTAAGGCAGGTCCGTAGGTCCGTGAGTCCGTAGGACTGTAGGTCGAAATAGGACAGATACTTTATCTGTAGATACGAAGAAGGGGTGCATGCATGATTGAAAACGAGCGTTTTCAACAATGTATGCACCCCGAGCCTTTGCAGGCTAGTCTTCAGAAGACGAATTGTTCGAAGAGGCCTTTTGCCGGAAGGATGGCATCTGGGGCGATCGCGAGATCGCTCTTGACCAGTAGTTCGTGGTCTCGGAATGCCGTAACGAGTCCTGTGTTGTCTCCTTTGAAGATGGCGCTTCGAACAGCTCCTTCTGGAACCCAGATCGTCGTCTTGCCCAACCAATCGTATGACGCTTCGAGATCAATATCGTCTGTCGTGGTCAAACCGGCTCGCATGAACGTGATGCTTGGCGCTGCATTGTGCACGCCCATCGTGAATCCATCGAAGATGTAGAACTCTCCTTTTGCGCCTTCTTGGTTGAGTTCTTCTATGCAGGCGGTTTCCAAATCTTCGCCAGGCTTCACGAGTCCGCCGGGGAAAGAGGCGTAGCCGACATTTGTTCCGGCGAGCTTATCTCCTCTGATGTTCATGAGGACATGGCCTTCTCCTCGATCCGTCGTGTGATGGAAGAGGAGGGTGAGGACGCCGTAGACATGGTGCCCCAGTGGGAAGATGTCCATCATGACGTGGTAGATTTCTTCCTCGGTCCAGTCAAGCGCTTCGAGTTGCTTTTGAATGGGTCCATACGCCTTCCAGGCATTGCGCGCGTCGATGTAGTTGTTTTGACCTGTGGTGAACCGCATGGATTGAATGCGTCGGTCATCGCGATACAAGATGAAGTCTTCCTGATCCTTATTCGGAGGGTGGGCTAGGGGGCTTGGCGTTGGTCGCACGAGCATGACGGCGACAGGATCGTTGGTAAGCTCTTTTCCAAGAGCTCGTTCAGCTTCAACTTCCGCGCTCGCAGTTTCGATAGTCCGCTGAATGAGCGAACGGAATCCGTCGAGCGTTGCTCGTGGAATGTCGCTAATCGTTCTCATGGCGTATCTCCTTTGTTGTGTGCAAATTCGTCAGTCTGAAATTGTCTAAGGAAAGAAAAGAACGACCCAATAATCTAAAAAGGGATCGCTCACTGTAGACTTTTTTGGTGATTTTGTCAATGGAAATGGAATGGTCTGTGGGTCTAT
>JAHBAS020000003.1 GCA_018499965.2 Candidatus Uhrbacteria bacterium | reverse complement strand
AGATGTGTATAAGAGACAGCCCCTTGTCAGGGGACTTTGGCGCGATGCTGAATACATCGTGCCGATCTCAAACCCACCCCTAACCCCTCCCTTCGGCAAGCCGAAAGGAGGGGAACTTCTTTTTAAAAATCGTTATCTGATACCTACTTAGTACCGCGCTCAAGTCCCCTGACAAGGGGATTTAGGGGTTCCAATCTACCGTACGCCCCAATGTTTTAAAAGCGCTTCAAATCCATGATCAAAATGGATCTTCGGCTCCCAATCGATGAGTTCTTTTGTACGCTCGATATCTCCGAGCGAGTGCGGAACATCGCCCGGTCGAGGATCAAGATACGTGATCGGATGATTAAAACGATCTGCGATATCTTTAATGCTCACGCTCGTCGGCCCGCTCACGTTTAACACTTCCCCCTTTCCGGCCTTCTCGGACATCATCGCTTTGACATTCGCTTCGACCACGTCATCGACATGGCAAAACGATCGCGTCTGCGAGCCATCTCCACAGATCGTCAAAGGCTCTTTTGCCAAGTACTGACGCTTAAAGATGGCAAAAACAGGCGCATACGCTCCATCCTCAGCCATCCCTGGTCCATACACGTTAAAATAACGAAGAGAAACCGTTTCCAATCCGTACAACGCGTAGAACTGCGAACAAAAATGTTCGCCCATTAACTTTTGAAGCGCATACGGACTCAGTGGTTGTGGCTTCATGTCTGGGTGCTGCGGCAATACCGGTTGATTCCCATACGCAGAAGACGAAGCCGAGTACACCACGCGACGCACCCCGGCGTCACGAGCCGCGACAAGCGTATGCAAGGTTCCGAAAACATTATGCTTGGATGAAATGATCGGCTCGGCGATCGAAAAAGGCACACGAGGCAATGCGGCAAAATGGAAAACGCCATCCGCGCCTTGCATATGCGAAGCAAGCGTCTGGATGTCTTCGCTGGTCAAATCCCATTCAACGACCGTCGCACCCTCAGGGACGCGCTCACGCAAGCCCGTTGAAAAGTTATCAATGATCACGACTTCATGCCCGTCACGAATCATGCGCTTCGCGAGCGTCGATCCGATGAATCCGGCTCCGCCGGTAACAATGTATTTCATATAATGTATTCGTTATTAATGACTATTCCCTTTCTCCGGTGATCCTTCCACCCAACGCACATCAATCCCCTGCTTCTTCTGCAATTCCATATTATACGCCTCCGCAGCCTTTAAGACCGAAAGATCGACACCGAGAGATTCTGCGAGCTGAATAATGCTACGCGTGTCCTTCGGAAGACACTTCCCGCCGTATCCACGATATCCTTTGTGAAAAATATCAAGGTGATTCTTTCCAACCCACGGCTCAGCCTGCCCGCATTCTTTGACATGATCGTAATCAACGCCTAACGCGGAACAGACGTCGTACATTTGGTTCGCGTACGTGACCTTCAACGCATAGAACGCATTGCCGAAATACTTCACGAGTTCCGAAACCTTCGCATGCGTAATCTTTTCAAACGGCGCACGAGGCAGCAACCCCATCACCTTTTCCGCATCACAGCGGCTCTCCGGAGTGTATCCGACGATCTGACGCGTTGGAAACTGCATGTCATGATCGACCGTCGTCTCCGTTAAAAACTCCGGATTGAAAAGAATGCGATGCTGCGGATACAGCGCCTGCAATCGCTCCGTCGTTCCCGGCTGAATCGTCGATTTCAATACAACCGTCTTTCCTGGAACCGGAATCGTGTTTAACGCCGCGCGAATATACGTGTCGTCAAATCCCGTCTCAAAATAGTACGGCGTTGGCACGGCGATGAAAATCGTGTCCGCGTGTTCAAGAACGCCGATATCATGATGCCCCTTTGGCGGATCAAAAATCCCTACTTCAATACCTTTCGTCTTAAAGTAACGATCCAATGCACCGCCGACCATTCCAGCACCAACGATAGCGATATCGCTATATACCACCTCTTTGGGCCCACTCGCTTCGGATGCAATCTCGGCATCGTCCAACATACCCGTCACTTCCAAAAATTGACGAAGTGAAATGCCAAATCCTTTTGCCAATTGCCGACACGTATCAATGGAAAGCGTGTCATACTCTCCAGCCTCAAGCTTGTAGATAAATGCCGAAGAAACCCCTGAGCGTTCAGCGAGAGTATTCTGCGTCATCTCCTTTTGCTGACGAAGTTCACGCAATTTTGGAGCGATTTGCTGCATATGTAGAAATCTTTAACTCGAATAAAAATATCGTACTCCAATACAAAAAATAGTACAAGAGTATAAAAAAGAGAAAATACCCTAATACATGATCTATTCTATGACAAGTTCAACATGCACGTGCTCACCAACGGCATCTTCACGAATAAGATGATGCTGTGGAAATAACGCCACAAACTCCGCTACAGACCGCTTTGCGACGGTCGGATGAACCTCTCCGATGAAACGACGGATCCGAGATGTCTCCTGAGGCGTAAAAACATCAAATTCCGCGCCTTCGATATCACACTTCATAAGATCGACCTGATCGCCCTCAAAACGCCCCAGAATGTCTCGTAGCGTCATGCACGTAACGGCAAAACCACTCGAATCCCCTCTTCGATGGATCACCGAGGCAGACCAGTGTTCTCCATTCGGATACAACGTCACTTCCCCGGCCTCTGCACATACGGCGGCAGCCACAACCTCCACGCGGTCTCCAAACTGCTTTGCATTTAACCGAAGGAGATGCAAACAAAACGGATGCGGCTCGACCGCAATGATCCTGGCATGAGGAAACTTATGAGCGAAATAAACGAGCGATCCTCCGATATTGCTCCCCAAATCGATCACACGCTGAACGGACTCATCCGATGGCATACGATAATGCTCGTCAACGAACATTTCTCGCAAAATATGGATATCTAAAAGAGCCGCGAGATAGAACTCGTAAACCTTCCCTTCGAAACGGATATGCACGCGCCATGGATGCGCGAACGTCGAACCGAATCCTATGCGACGCTTTATAAAAAGAATTGCGTAAAAACACGTGATCTTTAGCTTGTCACCCAAAGAAGCTCCTAGAGAGAAAACGCGAAACAATTGATTCAACATATGCGTAGAAGCCTCAGCTAGTCACGAGGGCCCGTATATTTATAGATATAAATATTATGACCCAAATTTCTCGCCCGAAGATAATTCATATCGAAATAATTCCCGATATTAAAATCAACGGAGTAATACCGTGCGTCATCAATCGGATTGCCAAAAAAAGCAACTTGCTGCATATCCTGGCTAGATGTAGCCGTAGATAGGATGAAATACAAATCCTTACCTTTAGCTAAATCCATAACGTCGATCGTCTTTATGCTCTTTTCGTCGATCGTAATCGGTTTAAATTCACGATGCAAATCATCTTTTAGGGTATTGAGGCACTTCGTGGCGCAAGACTCTTTTTCGATGAGGAGGTAGGAACTCTTGTTCTTGGGAAGTTGCAGCATCGGACCCACGGCCTTATTGACGATAACGATATCCGAATCAGCGAACTCGCGCTTCACCCAATCATACGCTCGATTATAGGTCGTAGGAACGGCAAGCATGTAAACGGTAAAAAGACCGTACAGCAAAGAAATGCCTCCAATGACATACATCTTCTTCTTGAATGAGATATTGAAGCTCGCAAGAAGAAACGTAAGGAAAAATCCGAGATGGAAGAGATATCGTAACTTATCCATCATGCTGATATACGCCCCGTTTGCAACCAACGCGATCGTCGTGAAATTGACAAAAAAATAGATCAAGGAAAGCACGAAGAGTATTTTGTTCCGAATGCCATTCTTCCAAACCATCAACAAGGTAATAAGCGTAAGCGGAAAAAGGTATACAAGCTTTAACGCATAGGAAGAAAACGACCTCAAAATCGCCCCAAGGTCGAAACGGGAGGTAACGCCAATCGTATGAAAATCCGTCGAAATCCCCAATACCTGATGCTTGATTCCTTCAAAATTAAATGCCGTAACCAAGACGAATGCCAACAAACCGACCAAGACGGATATGCCAATAGAAAAACAGACATCCTTCTTTTTTCTAAAAAAGAAGAAAAGGATGGGAATGCTAATCAACGAATACAGATTCAACGGAAAATTCGCAAGAGCTAAAAAAGAAAAGAAGATGGCAAGAAAGATGCTTCGATGCGGACGCTCCGTCGTACCAGAACCCTTCTCTAACGCGTCATAGACATATCGGAATGAAATCATCACGAGCAGCGTACTAAGTACCCACATTTTTCCGGTATGCAAAATCAACGTGGTGATGACATTCGTAAAAAGGAGAACCAATAAAAACAGCTTCGCTTTCGTATCCTTCACTTCCCTCGTAAGGAAACGATGGAAAAGCACGAGCATGCCTACCGCCAAACACGCATTCAAAAACCTCGGAACGATGTAGGCATACTCCGGGGACTGAAGAAGGAACATTTTCAATCCAGCGACGTCAAAACGGAAAAACGGCAACGCAAACAAGAGGACGACGCCCATGAGAAGGTAATTGAGAACATACGTCAACGTTCCATATGGGACATCGTCAACCGCAGGCACGATGGTATGACGTTCCATGGCGCGCAAAACGCTTCCCACGAAGCACTGCTCATCGCCGATTACGCTCAACATGGGCAAGGCATGCCACGTTCCGATAAAAAAGGTCAATCCTAAAAAAAAGAGTACTGCTTTTTCAATAGTCATTTTCATAGCGCGTACATGTGGATAGATCGTACGTTACCATTCGCGAAACAAAGCCGCTATGGACGATAGCGTGATAGAAAGCGCTATGCAGGAACTTTTTCCTCCTCTGTATATTCTGCCTCATGTACGCCCTGCGCATCAACAACAACGCCCGTTGGCAAGATGAATTTCCCACCGGCAGCCAAAAAGGCTTGTTCTTTGGCTAAAACCAATGGTAAATAATTCCACACCAATAAGAGGTAACTCGTTGGACGATGTTCTTCCGCATAAGCCTTGGAAGCCAATGGGATATGCGTACCTGGCGTAAACAGCCCCTCCTTTGAAGGAAGCTCGTCCATGACAAAATCAAGCATATCCGAACCGATATGATAATAATTCAACACGGTCATCCCCTTTGCGGACGCGCCATACCCGGCAATGCGTTCACCAGAAGATTTTAATCCATGGAGGATATCCAACGTCGCGTTCTTACAATGCTCTACCTTCTTCGCAAGCTCCATGTACGTCTCTATCTTATCCAGTCCAAGTTCAAGCTCCTTTGCAACGCAAGCCTGCACGCTCGGCTTCACTTCGTGCGCTCCTGCGTGTCCAACGAATACACGAATGGATTGGCCCTGCGCCGGAACGATGTGAACATCGAAAACTTCCAAACCGAATTGCTCAAATAACTTTATCAACGGACGAACCGCCAAAAAAGACAAATGTTCATGGTAAATCGTGTCGAACGTCACATGCTCGATCATGTCGACCAAGTACGGAGCCTCAAGGACAAACGTTCCGTCATCCGCAAGCAGCGCCTTGATGCCCCGACAAAGATCATGATGATCATTGATATGAGCGATGACATTATTCCCGATGATCAACTTCGCTTTTCCGTCTTGATGTACGATATCCGTAGCAACCTTCTCACCAAAAAAATCCACAACCGTCCGCACGCCGCGAGACTCTGCGATAGGAGCGATATTCTTGGCTGGATCCACACCGAGCGTTCGGAAGCCTTTTTCTTTAAACGACCACAAAAGAAGCCCGTCGTTGCTCCCAACTTCAACCACGAAATCATTCGCATCATGAAGGCACTGTTCAGCGACTTGATCCGCATACCCCTGCCAGTACGGAGAAACCTTCGGAATCCCGGACGTGTAGTAAATATAATCGGAAAAAAGATCTTCTTTGTCGACCACGTGAATCAATTGAGCCAAGTTGCAATCGCCGCAAACGTGCATCTCCAGCGGGAAACGCTCCTCCGGCTGATCTAATTGATCGGGTCGTAAAAAGGCGTTCGCCGGGGGCTGAGAGCCTAAATCAATCACTTTATGCAGTTTATCGCTCTGGCAAATACGGCAACGGGAGTTGATGATCATACAAAAACAGCAGGAGAATATGGGCTAATATACAGAGACGTCCCCGTCACGTCAATTTTGAAACGCTCGACATTGTTCCGCATAGCCGTTATCGAAATTAAAAATTCAATCGTTTAAAAATACGCCAGGGCAACCACCGAACGACGTATTGAATGATAAACCAAAATCTCGGAAAAAATACGCGACCAAAATCCCTATGGAGATTCTTCATCACTCGCTTTGCCGCTATCTTAGGATCCCCCTGAGGAAATAAGAAGCGCTTCCCGAAGTTTCGCGGCGTATCCACGTAACCGAGTTGATAGAACTGCACGCGAATCTGAGTATTCGCAAGCGCGTGTCGCAGACTCTCGAAATAACTGGAAAGCGCTCGCTTGGCAGCGGCATATACGACGTTATTCGAACGTCCTCGCAGAGAAGCGACTGATCCGAATCCGACGATGGATCCTCTACCCCTTGCAAGAAAGTGATTCAAAAACAAAGACACGATCTTCACGATGGCTGAAAAATTCGATTCGACCAAAGCGTCGACATGTTCCGAATCAAGCGCAACGCTATCTCGATCGCTTGACCAGCCTAGTGGAAAAAAGATTCCATCTAGATCAGTCATCATAGACATCCGGTCTTTGAATGCATCAAGCCATTGATTCCGTGGATCGATGTGGCATGCCACAGGCACGATCATTCCATGGTATCGCAAAGACAAATCCGCGCATTGAACAGACAAATCCCTTTCGTCACTCGCTACCAATACGAGATCATGTCCGGAGGCAGCCAAAGCCTCGGACAATGAACGCCCGAGACCGGAAGATGCACCAATGATTAAAAATTTCATAGCCCGATCCTTTCTGATAAGTGAGAACGGAACATTCGATCAGGATCCCATGCGCGCAAGGCCGATCGAAACGCTTCATACTCCGGATAACAGGCGGCTACGACAGGAGCGGATAGCTCAGCGTCTTTGATAATATTTGGAATAGCGCCGGTTCGGGTGGCAAGGTCATTGAGAAAATCCACGAAGAGACGACCTTGGGCGGATCGTGGGACATCCAACGCCATACAAATCCCCTGACCCGTAAAACGCAATAAACGCTGTTCACCGACAAAGAGCTTTGCCGAGGCCAGGGTGACGGATATGGAATGACCCGAAAGATATACTTTCACTTCTTCGGTCCACGAAGAAACCTGTTTGAAAGGAATGATGAACTGACACTCATGGAATCCCTTGCGACCAAAAAATTTAAAATAAATTTCTTTGTTATGGACCGGGAATAGGAAATCGTAGAGGGGCATCTTGTGCACAGAACGTCCGATCATATTACTCTGGTAAAAAAGGGCATTGAATGGCCGCGTTGTCCACTGCGAAAAAAACGCATATCGATACATTCCTCGATGCTCAGCGTATAACGTCCGCTTCGGATGCCGGTCACGTTGATCGAAAGAAGAAGCGACTTCGGAGGAAGGCACGAATCGCGCAGCCTTGATAAAACCTTTTCCGAATCCTTTCCCTCTTTGGGTAAAATCATGCCAGGAGTATACGAGGTCGTACTGACGCGCCTTTTCCGTTATCACCGCTTCCAAATCCTCAACGGACGACACGGGAATCGTGACGATTTCAACGACGGGAGATGGGAGCTCCCTCGTTCGCAAATGGACCGTACGGATGATGCCCGTAAGCCCATATCCCCCGCAGGTGAGATAAAAAAGATCCGCATGCTCCGTACGACTAAGCGTCACGACCCCGTGCTTGGGATGAAAAAGCTCCAACGCTTCTACGAGCTCGATGAACGTGCCGTCACGAAGTTGGTTTTTTCCATGCACGTCAGCAGCCACGCATCCGCCGATCGTAATATCAGGATGGCCGGGTTGAATCGGAAGATACCGTCCATGCTTAATCAAGAAATTATAGACCTGACCCAAGGTCGCTCCAGCCTCCACATGTAAGAGACCGTCTTGATACGATAAAAGACGATTAAAATTCGAAAGGTCCACCGACGTACTCTCCGATCCAAAACTGGCAGCCGGATACGAAAGCCCTGCGCCTCGCGGAATCAAAGCGACATCGCCCAATGAATCGAAAAAACGGTACTTATCCGGCTTTTGGACGGATGCCTGCAATACCACTCCTCCATCAAAACTCGTTAGGATCGTCCGCGTGGATGGGAAAGACATACGATTAAACGCTCGTTTTCGATGGCAATCGAAACGTCATGATGAAAAAAAGCAACTTCCACCCCCATTTCATGATTTTCCCGATATCATCCGTGACGGACGAAACACCAACCCGCTTCACGAACGAAACCGGAATCTCAATGAACGGAATGCGGCGGGCGGCGACTTGCAATGTCATCTCCGTCACGAAATGGGAATCCCCTTTTATCCATTGACCATCCATCATACGGATCACATCTTGATGCAGCAGCTTATACGTACATCCGATATCCGTGAGTCGATGGGATCGAAATCGCATTTCAATCACTTTCGCTTCAAAAATATCCGCCACTCGACGCAGAAAAAAGAGCCCCGCATCAGGACCGATCGTACTCGTATTCGTTCGCGTACCGAATACGACAGGAAAGCGCTCTCCGTAGACTAAAAACTTTTCGATGTCAGCTGGAACATACGTTCCATCCCCTTCGCACAACACAACATAATCCCCTTGCGCTTCACGCATTCCTCGTTGCAAGGCGAATCCTTGACCTTGTTTTTTCTCGAAAACGAGCTTGGCTTTTGTCTTTTGCACCTCTTCCGCGCTCCCCGGCTCGGCATTATTATCGACGACGATTACATCATCAACCAATCCGGTGGCAAAAAATCCGTCGATCACCTCGCGGATCGAATCCTTCTCTCGATAGCTCGCCAATACCACAGAAACGGTCTTTCCTTTCCACATATGAACTCAACGGTATTTTATTCCGCCCGTCACGTCAAATACGGCTTTTAAGTTTTACAATCCAACGCCAAAGATCCATCTTTAGAAAAGAGAATCCATCCGTAGTCATGACCCAGAACAGCTCCATGTACCCGCTCCACTCCACTGGATCGAATACAAAAACCAGCCTGTTTCCCAACCTCAGACACCGACGACAAGTTCCTCCGTCCAAAAGGACCTATTTTGTAATAAGGATTTCCATCATAGACATTCGGTTTATTCGGCCAGGAAAGAAAATACGCTCGAGACATATCAAAAAAACGCTTTGCAAACGAAGGCTGGCTCGTGGAGATGAATAAATACCCTCCGGGTTTTAGAACCCGAAACGCTTCGCGAACGATTCTCTCCCAGTTTGGAGTAAATTCAATCTTATGAAAACAGGTCACCGCATCAACCGAAGCGTCTCCAGCTTCTAAAACATGAGATTCGTCAGCAAGGACAAACTCGAGATCGGATCGAAATTTTCTAAAAATCGAACCTACGTACGGCAAGTGATCTGAAAAGGTATATGCAGCATCCGGAAACTTTCGAAGCATGCACCTCAATGCAGCGCCGTCATACGTGCACAGATCTAATATCTTGCCGCCTGACAAGGCTAAGACGGAAAAAAACGAGAAACTGCAGACTCGAATACCGCATCGGAAAAAACCTGCAAACGATAGTGGCGGTCATATAGATACACCGGGGCCAGACGTTCCCGATATGAGATCACCTCATTCATCGACCAATCCTTAATGCGCATGGACAGGTTCTTCGGCAAATCCGCCTTACGCGATGCGTCGCGATTCCAAAAAGCAAAACGCCCGAACGAAAGACGGAATCGATCCTCTTTTTTTATGGAATCCGAAGTCGGATACCCCATAGCGATAAGAAGAGCCAATTCATGCTCCCGCGGGATGTTCAAACGTTTTTTGATTTCTTGATCCCCTGCAAAACCAGCCATCGGACATGTTGAAATGCCTTTTTCCGTCGCCGCCAAAAGAATCGTCTGCATCATCCCTCCGATACTTATTTCCGATGCGGAACGTTTTCGGCCCAACCGACCATCGAATGACAACACGAGAATACAAGGCGCCCATCCGAATTTTGCATCCGCATGGAGCGAGAGTGCCTCTAGCAGCTCCGGGTCATCCACGATCGTACACTGCGCAAGCTGAAGATTGCATGAATAGGGAGCCCATTGCCCCAACTGCACGATCTCACGAATGACTTCCCGCGGAATAGAACGATCGTCGAACATACGCACGCTCTGTCTCGCGCGGACCAAATTCGAAAAGGCGACAAATGTCATATCATGACAATAAAACCAGGCCCTGTTAAACTGACCGTCATATGAGTCCCGAACTAACACCAAAACAGGCGATAAATGAGATCATCCACTGGACGCTAACGTATTATGATGACGGACAAGGTGGGCTGCCTCGCAGTGTAAAGCAAGACGGCACGGGTCGCAAGGCGCGGCTTTTTAATGATCTGGGAGACTATCTCCCCTTTTTCGCATACCTCAAACAAAAAGACTTTTGCCTCAAGCAACTCAAGGACACGGAAAATATCCTAACCAAAGAAAGCCTTTTACCTGCGGAATTCACCTACTTCGGAATGCCGTGCACGCGTTCATACGAACACACCGACCTTTTGCTGGGATTAGCCGATACCTATTCTTTCTTCCCGTCCGATCCGCTCAAATCACTCATCCAACGCGTCTCAACAAGCGTCATCCAGACGTATCATCCCGAAAAAAAATCGCCATCTTCCTGGTATTTTCCGACAACAGGCTTCCGTTTGCCGATTTTTGATTTCAAAGACGGCATGTTCATTGAAATTTGGACCTCGCTTGCCCGCACATTCGACGAGCCACGCTATCTCCGCATCGCCGAACGGCTTGCGTTTAATCTGATGCAAATGACTCCGAAAAACTTCTTTCCGCTCGTTCCAAATCTCACCGGCACAAATATCTTTGGAAGGGCTATCGTCGAAACGCGCTTGCGATCTGCAAGGACGAAATATACGCCCATGAAATATTTTTCCAATACGGCATACGCCTTCTTGGAATTATACAAAGCGACCGGAAAGGAAGAATATCGAGCCCATCTCGTCCAGATGAAGGATGCGATCATCCGATATGCGCTAGATTCAAAAAATCGCATCGTCGAATTCTCCACGTCAAATGGCATGGCGATACACACGGAACACGCGCAACTCGTTCAAAACTTCCCCGTTATGGATTGGGCTGCGGATTGTTATTATTTTTTACATGATAAGGAATTCCTGAATCTTGCGGAAAAAATCGCGCTATCCTGGATGGAATTGCAAGATGAGAATACGGGACTCATTCCACAGTCGACGGATTGCACGGACACGGATTTAGACAATCTCACGGATACGTTTATCGCCTTTTCCAAAATTTCAGAATTATCCAACGACCCGAAATACCTCAATGCCGCAAAAAGAATCATGACGGGCATTCTGACCTATCACCGGAAACCAGACCTTAAAGGATATGTATTGATGGTAAATACATATACAGGAGAAACAACCTGTCCCGAACTGAAAATCAAATTCATTACCCTCTTTTTGAAGGCCCTCATCGTTCTTGACGAACAACGACCGATCTACAATACGGAACTGTACGAATTAACGAAGGACCGATAAGAAAAATCACCAGTAGGGTGCCAAAACGATGCCAGCAAATCCATATTGCGAAAAAGTCCCAAAAAAGCTACGCTGACGCCATCCATGACCCTCAAAGATCGCTCTCAGTCGATTGCGGACGACTTGTCGAAAAAATTAAAATTCGATGTTCGTTTTTACGGACATTCTTTCTCCTGGCTCTCCGTGGGTCACTTTAGCGCCATCTTTCGCGGCCTCGCATCCACCTATCTCGTTGCTCGATGGGTCTCACCCGAAATCTTAGGACAATTTCGATACGTCCTCACGCTCTACGGATTGGCAGGGATTTTCGCGTTCACCGGTTACGGATCGTCTATTATCAAAGGCCTTGCACGCGGAGAAACGAACGCGGTCCGTCACGCCGTTAAACGTGTTGCTACATATGCACCGCTTGGCGCCGTCGTTCTCCTCCTTGGTGCGCTTGATCGATACCTCCAAGGCGAACAAACCGTAGCCTACGCCATTGCGATCGCGGCGCTCTCATTCGTACCGTATACGCTCTGTACCTTCTATACCTACATCTACACCGGATACGAACAAATCAAAAAATTAAGCTACGCGAATATCTGGAGCAATATCGCATATGCCGTTTTGTTTATCCTGACTCTTCTTTGGTCGCATAATCTCATCGTCATTACCATTGCGTACTTCCTTATCGACATCCTCATCCGAGGATGGATTACGTGGCGCGCCTACCGATCCATTCCACGTGCCGCGACATCACCAGAAACGCATGAAGTGCTCGGACGCCATTTCAATGGCATTAATATCATGCAATCCATTGCAGGAGCCATTGGACTCATTCTTTTACAGCGCGTATGGGGATATACCGCGCTAGCTGCTTTTAGCGTGGCGATGATTCTCCCTGAACAAATCATCAACTTGGCGAAAACGATGAACGGCACGCTTCTGCAACGATTTTCTCGGAAGGAGATCGATCCAAAAAGCCTTCAAAATATTCAGAAACAATTTCGGCTCGTTTTTTTCGGATCTCTTATCATCACCGCATCCTATGCCGCCATTGCGCCCTTCATCGTCCCGCTTTTTTTCCCCCAATATCCCGATGCCGTCTTACCATCTATTATCTATGCCATTGGCATTCTCGTAATCCCGTCGCTTATCGGCGTAAATTATTTTCAATCTCAAGCCGATTATAAACGCATCTGGAAGTTCTATGCCCTTTCAGCCAGTTTGCAAATTCTCACAAGTATCGTCTTCATTCCGTGGCTAGGAAACTGGGGCGCCATATGGTCCCGCGTCATCACGCGAGTAGGAAGCTTGCCTGCAGGATATCCTTTGAACAGCGTCAAAGAAAAAACGACTCCGAAAATCTGATCGCCGTTGCCAGGCACCTACCAAAGCAACAATAAAAAAGTCATACTAACCCAAAAAGTTTAATCCTCTGTTTAGAGGAACGCTTTTAAAGCTGCATGCAAGAAAAATAAAATCTTTTTTAAAGGGAAAAAATAAACAGATCAAAAAAAGATAAAGTTTTTTGCGCATTATACACAGTAAACGCGAGGAAAAAGTGCTACACTTTCGCCTCACATGTTTCATAGTGAAGCATGTGATACGTAGAAAGTATGCACCGTGAAAAATAAAAGATCTGCTTCTCTCCTCGTTCTAACAAGTCTCACACTCGTCTTGTCGCAAGGCTGCGGAGACCTCGATCTCTCGGGAATTGGCGTACAGCTTCCAGGCCAAGACGTGACCGCGCAATGGCAAAGTCCTGCGAGCTACTCCAGAACCCCGACAGGAACGAATCCCGTCAATCCCATTACGCTCTCTGTCGATTTTTCAGATCAGAGCGGATGTCCGAATAAGACATATCGCTTCTGGTTGTTTTCAAAAGACGGAGGAACGCCGCTCACGGGAATCGGATCCAATGCCGAACTCCTGCCGACGAATCACTTTGAACAAGTCGTGAGTCTTCCGATAGACGTTCCCGTCTACCAAATACGGCTCGCCTGTACAAAGGCGAATGGCGAGCGTTATGCGAATAGCGATATCCTCGAAAGCGGCTCACCGGCCTTTACGCCACGATCCGCCGTTTCTTGGCAGAATCCTGAAGGATACTCTCGACTACCCGCAGGAACAACTCCAACGAATCCCATCACGCTGTCCGTCGATTTCTCAGACCAAAACGGATGCCCATATCAGCTATACCGTTTTTGGGCATACGCGCTCGACGGCTCACCGGTTGGACCCATTGGATCAATCATGACATTGACTCCAGGATCGGGCGTTACAACGTCTGCAACCCTCCCAGTCAACGTTCCGATCCATGCCGTTCGACTCGCCTGCGTCGACAATGAAGGAAATCAATACGAAGACACTGCAAACCTCGAAGTCGGAAATCCCGCATTCACTCCCACGAGTTCCGGAACATGTTCCGGACACAATGCAACACTCTGTGCGGCACCTACAACATCCTCGACGTGCACAACATGCGGAGGAACGTGGGCAGCGATCCCGCCAACCACTAATATTTGCTCAGGCGAACCTACCGCAGGAGGAGCGACCGTATGCGCCCAAGAAAACAATCAATCCGACTGCGAAAATCTAGGACTACTTGACGGCAACGGACCTTGCACATGGAATGGATCGACATGCGATATTAAGAGCACCGTATGTTCCAGTACCATCACCGAAATCAATTGCGATGCGTTGATCAACGGTGGGATGGGAGATTGCACATGGGGACCCGATCCAATGGACGGCACCTGCACCGGTGAGTCAACAAATCTCGGCGAAACGACATGTGCTCAACTATCCGACGAATCAACCTGCACGCATCAAGGAGTGCTAGACGGCAGCGGCAAGCAGGTACTCGCATCATCATACTGCACGTGGAACGGATCGGCCTGTCACATCAAAAGTACTGTCTGCAGTGATCTAAACAATCAAATTCGTTGCAACATGTTGACGAGCAACGGATACGGAAATTGTACCTGGAATGCCGCAAGTACTTGCAACAATCCGACTGCAACGCTATGCACCTCACCTCAAACCCAGGAGACCTGCACAACATGCGGCGGGACGTGGACGACCCCGTAGCAGATCAACGACGTCATACTTATTAAAAACCCTTGAATAAAAACAAGGGCTAGTACTTTTCCTTTCGGGCGATTCACGAGAACCTCTCCGCGAATCGCCCGTTCTTCATATAAGAACATTTATTCGACCCGCTTCCGTTTTTATGCGACAATCAAAACCGTATCCAATTGAAGCATTTCCTATGTTTTCCTGTTATTTGCCCTACGAACACCTCCTCCAAAAACCCGTATCCGAACTATTCAAGGGTATCCGTCATCGTTTCGAATTAGCCGCGAAAACACGTGGTTTTTTCCATATGTACCAGGCATTGGACTTCTCCCAAAAACGGGTCCTTGATATCGGTTGCTCTTATGGGGAATTCCTCATCTACGCAAAAAAAGGTAGCCTTGGAATTACCACGCTGCAAAACGAAGCCGATACGGCCGCATCCATCGGACTCGATGTCATGGTCGGGAATGTGAATGACCGAAGCACGTTTGACGAACTAAAAAAGCACGGCTCATTCGACACGCTCTATACGGTAAATATCTTCGAGCACGTCGATTCCCCTCATATCTTCTTACGCGAGCTCTACGCGCTCGCAGACGATCACACCAAGCTCGTGCTTGGCGTCCCGGTATTCCCGTGGCCGAATGCGCTCATGAACATCAAAAAATTCTCGGGTTCATTGGCACATGAACACATCAACTTCTTTACCAAAAATACGCTCCTCGAAACAATCAAACGGTCTGGATGGATTATTGAAGTCCAACGTCCTTTTATTTTTCAAACGCCTTGGCTCGATCGCCTCGTATCGTTCTTGTCGCCGCAACAATATATTTTCGCAAAGAAAAATCCGACCTTCCAATACCCTGCGCGAAAACTCAACGAAATCGGAGATCGAGGGGCGACCTACCGTATATAAAAATCCTATCGTGACAAAATATCCAACACGCGTTCGGCTGTTTTTCCGTCTCCAAACGGGTTTTCCCATGAGCGATCCTTTTTCATCTGGTCATGCATAACGGAAGCCAAACGTTCGTTATGCGGCTCGTGGAAAAGGATGCTCGCACCGACGTGAATCGTTTCCGGACGTTCGGTATTCGGACGGAGCGTAATACTCGGAACACGAAGGATACATGCCTCTTCTTGGATGCCGCCGGAATCCGTAAGGATGATTTGCGCGGACGATTGAAGGCGAAGGAGGTCTAGGTACCCAAGCGGTTCCGTGACCACGAAATGCTCCGGCAGCGGGATATGATGATCCGTGATGGTTTTCTTGGTACGTGGATGGATTGGGAAAACGATTTTCAATCCATGCTCGAGTGAGGCATGCGAAATCGATTCGAGCATTGCCCGCAACCGCACCGGCTCGTCTACGTTTGAAGGACGATGCATCGTGAGTACGCCGTAATTCGACTGATGGACGTTCAAACGTTCCGCGATATCGCTCTTCTCGTACGAAACGCGGACGTAATGGAGCGCAGCATCGACCACCGTGTTTCCCACCACATGCACGCCTTCATGGTCGATCCCTTCGCGACGCAAACACTCCCGTTGATTCTCCGTTGGACAGAACAGCCACTTCGACACGCGATCCGCGAGTACACGATTCGATTCTTCAGGCATGGTCCAATCATCGCTCCGCAATCCCGCCTCAAGGTGCGCGACCGGAATGCCGGATTTATACGCTGCGAGCGCGCCGGCAAGCACGGAATTCGTATCGCCTTCAACGAGAACGGACGTGCATGAAAAAGCCTCAAAGGCTTCCGCGAGCCGATAGATCATCAAACCGATCTGCTTTGGAGCTGGTCGGGAGCCTACATGGATGTGCGCGATAGGCTTCGGGAGGCGCAATTCCTCAAAAAATACCCCATCCAGCTCATGCGTATAATGCTGGCCGGTATGGATAATACCCACCGGGATACCTCGTCGCTGCGCCTCCAGGATGACTGGGGCGCATTTGATAAGTTCTGGACGAGTACCGAGGATAACCGCGAGCATAAAGGCGATATTTACGATGTTTGCTTACCATTATTTGAAAAATCATTCAACCCGCCCATTTCCCGAATCGCCTCTTCTACGGTTTTCATTGAACGCCAGGAACACGTGCGTTGCATACGTGAAGTATCCGCGATAGCCGCTGGAACGTCCCATGGACGACAGGGCTCATTGGACCACACAGGCTGCGGCATATTCGGAAAAACACCGCGAACAATGCCAACCAAATCTCCGATCGACAAACCCCTTCCGGTACCCACATTAAGAACTTCATGCGCATCTGACATACGTTCCGCGGAACGTATGATCGCGTCCACGACGTCGTCGACATGGATAAAATCCCTCATGATTGCAGGATTGCCGAGGTGAGCCGGAATTCCAGAACGCGCAGAAGCGAGCAAGATCGGGACAAGACGATGCTCCGGCTCTCCAGGTCCGTACACGGAAAAAAAACGAAGGACCGTTACCGGACGACCCGTACGTAATGACCAATCAGCGGCAACCTTGGTAGATGCCAATTTCGATACCCCATATTCGGAACACGGAAGACACGCATCTTCTTCAGACATCAATCCGTCGCGTTCGGATACCCCATACTCCGCCCAACTTCCAGCCATAACGATACGTCGAATATCATGTCGCTCACATTCAGCAAGCACATATTGCGTACCAACGACATTCATTCGATGCATCGCCTCTCCATCGTGTTGACCCGGTGAAGTGCCATACACCGCAAGATGAAAGACCACCGTAGGACGAATCTCATCGAATGCCCTATGAACAGATGCCGCATCCGTCAGATCGACCTCATGATACGCATACGCACCCTGAACGCTCTGCAGACGATCGAAAGACATCTCCCCCCTGGTTGCAACGAACACATTCGCACCCAAAGCGACCAAGCGACGAACGAGCACCGATCCCAAAAAACCAGAACCTCCAGTCACGAGCACGCGTTCATGCTTCGATATCGTCATACGTGATCCTTCCGGCAAAATTCGATAATCGCATCGCTCGCGTACCGAAGACGCTCTTCATCAAGCCCAGGATAGCACCCGATCCAGAATGCACGGCACATCGCATCATCCGTATGGTCAAGCGAACCAACGACACGATGCGGGATATTCGCTCCGGTGAAACACGGCTGCTTGAGGATATTTCCCGCAAAGAGCAAACGCGTTCCAATTTTTCGATCGTTCAGATACTGCGTTAACTCCTCCCGTGAAAACGGAGCACCCTCGCGAACACTCATCAAAAAACCGAACCAGCTCGGATCACTCCCCTTCGTAGCAACAGGAAGACGCAAAACGTCCGATACAACCTGCAATCGCTCCAACAGGAAAGCGTGATTTTTTCGTCGAGCTTCGTGAAACGAAGGAAGCTTGTCCAATTGCGCCAATCCGATAGCAGCCTGGATATCCGTCGCTTTCAAGTTATATCCAATTTCAGAATAGACGTATTTATGATCATACCCTTTTGGAAGCTCTCCAAGTTTCCAGCCATATCGGATACCACATGTATTGTCACATCCGGTTCCGCACCAACAATCCCGACCCCAATCGCGGAATGAACGGACGATTTTGGTCAAAAGAGCGTCATTAGAAAGAACAGCTCCGCCCTCCCCCATCGTGAGATGATGAGCCGGATAAAAACTACACGTTGCAAGATCGCCAAACGAACCGAGCGGCTCCCCATCATATGTCCCGCCAAGGGCGTCACAGGTATCCTCAATGAACCATAAATTCCGTTCCCGGCACCATGCGGCAATCTCTTTTACAGGGAATGCGTTCCCCAGCGTATGCGCAATCATTACCGCCCGCGTCTTCGGACCGAATGCCGCTTCAATCAAATCAAGACGCGTATTATGCGTATCCGGATCAATATCAACAAAAACAGGAACGCAACCATGCTGAATGATCGGCGCGATCGTCGTCGGGAATCCGGCGGCAACCGTAATCACCTCATCCCCAGGTTGCAGTCGTCGTTCACCCAACTTACGCGAAGTCAACGCCGCGAAGGCCACTAAATTCGCAGACGAACCAGAATTCACGATGGAGCAGGATTTTCGATTCATCAATCCGCAGAATCGTCGTTCAAACTCCTTCGTAAAATGACCATCCGTCCACCATCCGTCCAAGACCGCCTCAACGCCCGCCTGCAATTCACGTTCATCGAACACCTTTCCTGAAGCAGGGACGGCGGTCTCACCCGGCACGAACGGCATTCGCGGAAACCGTTCATCGGCAAATGTCTTAATACGCGCTGCGATATCTTCTGGAATCATAGATGGGAAGAGAATAATGCTTTATACCACTCATACGTATCACGAATCGCCTGATCGAATGCGATACTCGGCTTCCACTGAAACGTATTTCGCAATTTTTGATCACTGAGCGCCTGTTCGGGAATTTCATGCTTCGCTTCGTTGAGGATGCGATGCGGTACAGGCTGACCCACGGCAACACTGATCGTATCAAGCATATCAATGACGCTCTTATGGATACCCGAGGTACAATTGAACGCCTGGCCGCCATATTCCCTTGCGCGCTGCGCCAGCATGACGTACACGTATGCGACGTCTTTCACGTACACGAAATCACGCGTCAACGTACCGTCACTTCGAATCAAAAGATCTTCATTCAATGCAAGGGCGCGCATCGCACCTGGAACCAATCGGTTCAAATTCAAATCGCCCGGACCGAAAATATTTCCAAACCGCGTGACGATGATGGGCAGGTCGTAACACGTCGCATACGTTCGTGCGATAAGATCCGTACAAGATTTTGACACATCATACGGATGCAGCCCCTCCAAAGGATGATCTTCCGTATAGGGCTGAAATTTCGCCTTGCCGTACGCCTTATCACTGGAGGCTACGACGACCGCCTGCACGAGCCCGCTGGTTCGTGCGGCCTCCAGCACATTCACGGTTCCCATGATATTCGTATCCAGGGTCTGCCGTGGATTCGCCAATGCCACATTCACGATCGGCTGCGCCGCTAAATGAAAAATCGTATCTATTTCATAATTGAACACACAATCCCTCACCGTACGCTCATCACGAATATCCCCGAAAACGAGCGTAACGCGATCCTTCATCCCACTCGAAACGAAATAACTTCTCGGATCAAGCGCTTGCACTAATACCACGATACGCGCATCAGGCGCCACGCGTAACGCTTCTTCGACGACATGTCCGCCGACAAGACCCGCTCCTCCGGTAATGAAGATATTTTTCATATTATTTCCACACATGCCACGGAGCCGCCCCATCGCTCCATCGCTTATTCAATTCCAAGTACTGCTTATGCGTGTCCATACAATACCAAAAATCTCTATGTTCATGGATAGCGAGCTGATTGTCCGCCGCAAGCCTACGCATCGGCTCCTGTTCAAAAACGCACGGCGCCGGAGCGTTGAGGTATTGGAAAATCGACGGTTCGCACACGAAAAAACCTCCGTTAATCGTCGTGTCGGTTCGCGGCTTTTCTTTAAAACTTTTCACGACTCCGTCTTCATGCTCGACGATTCCGAATACGCTTTCAGGACACACGCCAGTCAACGTCAAAATCTTGCCCTTCTGCCGATGGAACTCCGTTAACTTTTGGATATCGACATTCGAAAGGCCATCGCCATACGTCAAATGAAACGACTCTCCCTGTACATACCGCTCAATTTGAGCGATACGATCACCAGTCTGCGTTTCCAACCCTGTATTCACAAACGTAATCCGCCAATCCTCCAAGCAAGCTCCGTGATACTCAACGCGGGACTGGTGCGACCGAAGGTGGAGGGTAAAATCATTCACCATCTCTTCAAAATTCAAAAAGAACTGGCGAATCATATCCCCTCGATACCCCAAGCAAAGCACAAAATCCTTATACCCGTAATGGGAATACAGTTTCATGATATGCCACAAGATCGGCATATCGCCGATCGGAACGAGCGGCTTCGGACGATATTCCGTTTCTTCACGCAAACGTGTTCCCTTTCCTCCACAAAGAATGACGACTTTCATAATACATTAACGCGATGACTGATCAGTCAACGTCACACCTTGTTGATGCTCTTGATGCGAACTGATTTTTCGATCAATGATATATATAGGCCTCTTTTTTACCTCCTCAAAAATACGCCCGATATATTCACCGATGATCGCCAAGGAAAACAGCTGGATCCCTCCGAAAAATAAAATGGCTAAAATCAGCGTAGCGAATCCTCGCGGCTGATTCGGTTGAGCAAAATAGAGCGCGAGGTAGAATACAGTACCAATACAGGCGATGACCATCGTGAAGACAGCAAGAAGCGAAACAAGCTCTAACGGCTTGTACGAATAGGAAAAAATACTTCGGTATGCAAAGCGCAGGTAATCACGGAAACGGAAACTCGTTACGCCCTTGCCTCGCTCCGGCCGGTCATAAGAAACACCAACCTGCCGAAACCCTGAAAATGCACGAAGGCCCCGAATGAACCGATCCCGTTCCGGCATGGCGTTCAAAATATCCACGATACGGCGATCCATCAATGCGAAATCGCTGGCATCGCGTGGAATGTCTATGTATGAAAGCGCACGGATAATTCGATAAAAAAGTTTGTATCCGATCTTTCGGAAAAATGGCGCATCACGTTTTTCACGTGAACCGTACACGACCATCGCTCCCCTCTTCCATTCTTCAATAAAACGCGGGAGGAGTTCCGGAGGATCTTGCTGGTCCCCATCCATCACCATCACGATATCCCCTGTCGCATGCGCCAAACCAGCGCTGATCGCCCCCTGGTAACCAAAATTACGAGACATCACAAGCACGTGGACACGAGAATCCTTTGCGGCGATGGATTCTAATATCGTTAACGTCCTATCAGTGCTCCCATTGTCCGTATAGAGGATTTCCACAGGAAACGACCACTTTGATACAACGTCAGCCACTCGTCGATACAACGGTTCGATATTCGCTTCCTCGTTAAAACAAGGAATAAAAATGGTTGCGCAGGTAGGATCATCTCGGTACATATTCGAAACCTCGGGAAGAACAGACGGTCAATCCGCCACTCCTAAAAACCTTTTAAACTATTCGTATATTTACTCCACAAACGGACAAATGTCCATTTTGAAATGAACAGTCAACTTTCCTATATAAGAAAAGGGACCGCTCACCGCTCAACTTCAACTCCACAGCAAAAAAGCCGTTCTTTTTGAGAGGCCTATACCGTGGCAAGTTCATGCTCAACCATGACCCGCACCAACTCATCGAACCTCATTCGCGCCTTCCAGCCAAGCACGCGCTCAGCCTTTGATGGGTCTCCAATCAACACATCCACCTCGGACGGACGAAAAAACGTTGGATCGATACGAACAACCACTCGCCCATCTGCCGTGAAGGCAACTTCTTCCAAATTGTTCCCACTCCATGTAATAGGCATATTCACGCATCGAAAAGCCGACTCAATGAATTCCCTTACGCTATGCGTCGTGCCCGTCGCGAGGACATAGTCATCAGGCTCTGTTTGCTGCATCATGCGCCACATGCCCTCCACATATTCACCAGCATACCCCCAATCGCGCTTCGCATCGAGATTACCGACCATAAGCACTTCATCAGACCCTTTCGAAATGCGAGCCACTGCCTTAGAGACCTTCTTCGTAACAAACTCCTCTCCGCGATGCTCGGATTCATGGTTAAAAAGAATACCATTCACGAAAAATAAATTATAAGCTTCACGATAGTTTTTCATAGTCCAAAAACCCGCCAACTTGGAAATGCCATACGGACTTCGAGGATGGAATGGCGTCTCCTCGGTTTGCGGCGTTTCATGAACCTTTCCGAACATCTCCGATGTGGCCGCAAAATACATTTTAGCCTTCGGCCGAAATTCCTTTACGGCGTTTACCACATTAAGCGTTCCACCGATATTCACATCATAGGTTAGCTTTGGATTATCAAAGCTCAATCCCACGAAGCTCTGGGCGGCGAGGTGATACACCTCGTCAAAATCATGCTCTCGAAACAAGCGTTCAATAAACACATGGTCCGTCACATCCCCCCAATGAATCTGTACGCGTGCTCGATCGGTATCATCTACATAGCGCAGCGTTCCGATAGATGCCTGACTGTTTCGCCGAACGATCCCGTGTACGACATACCCCTTCTGCAATAAGAGCGTCGTCAAAAAATAACCATCTTGACCCGAGATCCCCGTGATAAGAGCAGTTTTCATAGCACGCAAATCGTGCCACGAAAAAGAAAATCCATCAAGATCCGTTTTACTTGCTTTACAAAAAAACGATACGATTCATTCATCCACCATCCATATCAATTCTTGTATTCACGGTCTCTTTGAGAGAAAATCACGAACGACCAGAAATAAACGCCTTCACATCCTCAGGCTTCAACACAAACCAGCACGTCATAGCCCCACTCGCCCAATCAAAATAGTATTGAAAAGAAAGGCCGGGAAATTTCGATCGAAAATGCGACCGGGAAAAAAGCTCATCATCCGCCCACACGCCTTTTCGTTTTCGAATCACGCGATTAAACCACATGATCGACAACATGTGCGGAGAACGGGTAGGAACTTCAATTAAAATCCTCTTACGAGCTACGCGCGCCTGCTCCGAAAGAAGCTTGAGTTGCTCCTGGGGTTCAAAATGTTCAAACAACCCCAAGGAATAGATAACATCGAACGATGCGTCCGGAAAAGGTAAAGCGAGCGCGTCACCAAGAACAAGCGTGCAGTTTGGCGCAAGCGCTTTTCCAAGTTCATATGCCCGAGGTGTTTTTTCAATACCCGTACACGACGCATTCGTCATGCGCTGAAGACGGGTAAGCGTTTGAGCCGTTCCAACCCCAAGCTCCAGATACGATGACGCGTCCCCGCCAAACCGCTGAACGCGACGCGCGAAAAGCTGGCCAAAATACACTTCACGTCCCCAGTGAATCATCTTCGCAAAAAACCAAGAACCTGAATCAGAGGCATAATATCGATCCCACATCGTAAGAGAATTATCATGTAATGGCATAAATTTATAATGGTGATTCATCAGATCTCTTCGCAAGCACAATCATCATATCATGCGGGTTGATTCGAAGAACGATACGCTGCATGATTCGCCAATGCCCCACTCGATTGAGCCATGCCCAACGAATGCGCAACCAGCCCATCACAAAATGAATAATGTACCCGAGATCGAAAGATTTCCCGCGCCACTCCGTGGAAACGATCGTGAAACCATTTCGTCGAAGGATTTCAAGCATACTCGCTTGAGAAAAATAATGAAGATGCTGCGGAGGCGCAAGCAATGTCCAGAACCTTCCCATGACTCGAGCAAAAAAACTATCAGATTGCGGCGTTGCGAACATGATCAATCCACCCGGAGGAACGATGCGTCCCAAAATACGAAAAGCGCCTACAGGATCCCGAAAATGCTCAACGACATCCCATAGCGTAACCACCGATGCCACCACCGATCCGTCATCCATATCCTCAAGAGCGGAACATGCGATATCCAAACCCTTTGCGCGACCAGCTTCTGCGGCATACGAACTCAACTCCAACCCCCTCGCTCGCCACCCTCTTCGAATCGCACATTCCATGAATACACCCGTGGCCGCACCGATATCCAACAGATCACGCCGATCCGTCGCCCGCTCAAGACGCGTTAAAAAATAATCAAACTCCGGCAAAACGCTCACTTTATCCGTATCATAATTCTGATAGCCACGCTTTTCGACATCGCCTTGAAAATACCCTTTTGAATAAAAGTCCTCAAGCTCCCGAGCAGAAGGCGTCGGATGTACCCAGAGATGACCGCAACTCTTGCAACGATACAACTGATATCCATAACGCGAAAAAGCAAAATATACCCGATGCGACGATCCGCCGATCGGACAAGATGGAACGGTGATACATTCTGTCATATGTTACTGAGCCTGATAAATGTTATACCCACCAACGGAGGCGATCAGAGACCCAACAGCGGAAAGATCCCAAAACGCCGAAAGCTCATCACGAATGATGACGCGATCACAAACACTCGACAATGGCGGAGCCGGATCTTCACCCCGAATTGCCCTCGTCACCACATCGACGCGTGATTGAATCTCTTGAGGATTACAGCCACTGATCCGATTGATGATCGGATCGGAAACTCCTATCGTTCGCAAAAATCTCGTCTGCAAAGGAAAGGCATCGCACGAAGATCGAAGCGCATACACCGAGTAGTAATTCCATCGATCCCGTTCTCCCGCACTCTCAACATCAAATACGCGCGCAATAGCTCGAAAGCGTGCACGTTCAACATCGTTCGTGACGCGTTCATAAATCATCGTCTCATTCGGATAGAACGCTCTCCCTGTATGCGCTCCGAGGACGGATGCTGTCCCCGTATCCGTACAATACCTCATGATCGCCGGACCGTCTTGCCGAATCCAGGCAATAATGGGTTCAAAAGATTTCACGGAAGCCACGGTCTCCGCCTGCGTACGAATAATGGAACCTAAACCCCAAGCCCCTAAGCCAACCATAATAGCCATACCTGCCATTACCACGAAGCGCCGTTTAAAAGAAAAAAATAAAAAGCATCCGGCGAGCGCGACGGGTACCCAATTCACAAGATGGACAATGAACGATCGGACGGATTGATGAGGTAGAAACGATTTCCAAATATACAACGCGATAAAGCAAATCGAAATAACAAGAAAAAACTTCAATGCAAATGTCGGCCGAATGTCTAACAATCGATCCGCCAGCACAAACCCCAACGAAAGAACACCCATTGGGGCAATGACTTGCATAAAATGCTCATTGAAAATAAAGAAACCTGTAAACGGGTAATCGAGCCACAAAAGGAGAAGACAAAGCCATGCCAAAGCATGAGAAATTTCAGAATCATTTTTTCCGCCACGCAGATAAAAAATTCCTATCCAGCACACGATGACAAGTAGAGCGTTAGCGATAAATGGCATGTGCGAAGGCGTCACACCGGTCCGATGATACAAATCAATAATGGGAGCAAACAGAGGATGCGCCATAATCGGCGCCATCAACGTTGCACCTGCAAGAGCAAGAGCGGTCATGCACAGAAATATCCACGCGGAAACGAATCGGATGCGCTTCATCGATTCAACGCACGCCATAATAACGGACGCAGCGACATACACCACACCAAATAAAAAACACCACGGATAAATGAAAAACGCTGTTAATGACCCGACCATCCATAGTATCGACATCTTCCAACGACGTCGGATGAGCGAGGTACGGAATGCAGCCAGGGCTCCGAATCCAAAAAAAATCGCGGGCGCATACCAGGAGTAATATCCGGGTCGAAATCCCAATACAAGCGTCCAAGCGCTCAAAAAAGCCACAGTTAGCATCCGTTGCTGCGGAATCGTACTCTCCGGCGCCCACTGCTTTATGGTCCATGGAAAAATAAGAATCGATCCGATCGCGGAAAGTACAAATGTCAACCCAAGAAACTCAGGAAGAAACAACGATCCAGACGTCCATAGCCAAAGTGTACGAAAAACAGGAATGTACCAATAAAAAAATTGGCCTTGCGGCAATCCTTGCGCAACAGCTCCGAGCCATGACTGGTACAAATACATGTCCGGAACAACGGGTGCGATCACAGGAATGCGCCACCATGGATAAAATCCGCCCATGAAACCAGGAAGGATAAAGGCGAAGCAAATAAGAGCCGAAAAAATCACCGGAACTAAAAACCAAAAAAGATTTTTTGCAAAAAAATTCTCCACCTTGGCAAGCATATCAGTTCTCGACGCAATCCCTGAATCGATTCGACCAGAGACCTCATCTTGCATGTCGCCGTCCGAAGACGGCATTGAGGATCCGCCTTCCGGCGGCGGAAGAAGCGAAGAGGAAAACGAAATCCGTCGAAACTTTATCGCTAAACGCCACGGCATTGAAAGAGCTTCGATGATAATGCTCTTGCTAATTTTTGAAACGCCTAACCGACGATCGCGAAACACAATCGGAACTTCAATAGCCGGAAAACCGATGCGAAATGCGATCAGTTTCTCTGCCGTAAGGAAAGAATATCCATCGCCAGGAATGTCATATTGCAATACGTCCGAGAGAACTTGCCGCTTCCAAGCAATGAATCCAGATGTATTATCTTTAACAGGGTACGATGGAAAAAAAATCTTCAACACGCAACGCATGTACGTATTACCGGAGAAACTAATGAGCACACGTCGCCAATTCCAATCCGGCGTACATCCGCCAACCACGTAACGCGACCCGATCGCCACGCCATACGCAGAGGACTGCGAAACGAGCAAAGGAATCATATTTGGATCGTGCGAGAAATCCGCATCCATGTGTACGATCGTCTGATACGGAGGGAGGCGTTCGAACATCCAGCGGTACGCATCAAGATAGGCGTTCCCTAAACCGAACTTCCCTTTACGCGACATCAAATAAACCCCGTGATCCGCGGTCTTAGCATATGCACGAACCGACTCCCTCGTACCATCCGTACTACCGTCGTCAACAATAAAGGCATCAAATGCCAAACGAGGATGCAATGAAGCGATCGCGGAAAGAAGACGCGTCACGTTTCCACATTCATTATACGTCGGGATAATCACCAAAAGAGGCGCCGACCCATTTCCGGCATCACACCGCTCAAATCCCTCTACCCGCGAGAACCGATTATCGTATTCCATCATAAATGGTGAGCATAACAGTTTAGAAAAAAAGACGTCAATATAGCTTAAAAAGGCAAAACCGCCTCATAGATCTCGAATCGACCATCCTGGTACCGACGTTGATACGGCCCTGGAAGGCTCCATGCTTCGGCAGATGATCGCTCTATGACAACCCACGGACATAGCTCCATCGCACGATCATCCCGAATGCCGTACGCACGCGACAATCCTCGAACGAAATTCGTCTCGGCATCCATGCGATCCCGAGGACACCCGCTTATGCGGTCGAAGGTTTTAGCATCCATACGAGAAAAAATCGTCTTTCGATACAAGCTAAATTGTTGACACGTCGTTCCTCGGGACGTGAGCCATTCCGTCCATGCATTCCTCGTGGAAGAAACGGAGGCGTCCGTCAACGATGCGAGAGCGGAAAGGCGCTCGTAGATATCGCGATCGGATCCGGAAGAATAGGTATTCTGCAAGGTAAAAAAGATCGAGTGCCCTGAAAAAGCCCCCACATCTTCCGAGATCGCCGGATTCGCGCATACCGTTTCCCTCGCAGGGATTTCGCGCTGAATCCATGCGATCATCGGGTCATACGTGCGCAGAATAGAAAGACGCCCCGCCTCCTGCTGAAACATCACCACATATGGCACGAAACCGATTCCGCATGTAATTGCGACGATCGCCACCCGCCGAATAAATGGACGAACGAACAACGCAGGAAGTCCGAGCACACGATACGAAGACAGTAACAACGAAACCCACACGAATAGATGGATAACGTTCAATTGATCTCGATCAAGAATATACGGACCAGCGAGAATACGTAGAACCATTCCCAGCGAAACGAATCCGATACCGTACACGATCACGCGTTGCCAGCGTAGGCGAATGACGACCGCCTCTCGCGTAAATAGGACGAAGGCACTGGCCCAGGATAAAAGAAGGGTAAAAATCCGAAAATGGTCATTCTGAATGTAAATACTCGTAGCGACATTCGAGCACCAACCCGCAATCGTCACGATCCAGGCGTATATGAGATATTGACCAGCGTCCCGATCTTCATCTTGCTGAATGAACGGAAGAATGAAGGCATATAAAATTCCCCAGCATACCGCCGCCATGAGCATAACGGACAATTGGGCCATACGCGTAAACTCCACGCTGTTGCGCATATAAGTCTGAAGCGTCACGGAAACGCGCTCAGGCGCAAAGAAAACCAACGCGATACTCCCAAGAATGGCTAGAAAGGTAGCGAGAGCCCACAACGCACTCACTCCCCGTCGGACACCGAACCACGCTCCCCATGTCACCCCTATCCAGATCAATGCAAAAACCAAGAACCAGGAATAGATAGACGAACAAAGAACCGCAAACAAAGACCAAATGACAGCGCGAGCGACGCGTGACGCTCGAAGCGTCGATTCCGCCTGAATACAACCCACGAGCATCGCGAGTCCGAAAGGCAAAAACCAAGAAAATACCCCAGGCCGAAAACCCAAGGGAAGAAAAACAGCGATCCACAAAACCGTTGCCGCAAAACGACGCTGTACAAGAGGCCGATTCGTCAAAAAAGAAAGCGTCCACGATAACATCCACCAACTTAATACCCCGGAGACCACGCGAAGAACGAGCCACGTTTCCACAACAGAAATGCCAGGAAAAAGAACGCGCAAACCCCGAATAAGCCCGCCGATCCACCGGATATGGATGCCATTCGAATGCGAAAGAATACCTCCAATGAACTCCAGGTACGCATGAACGTCAAAAACGAGCTGTCCAACCGAAAACATCCGCCAACACGCTTCGCCGGCAACCGGAAGTAGCCCACATCGTAAAAACAACAATGGGCCGTACGAAATCAATGCAACGAAAAGCGGGATCCCGAGCCACCACCACGCAGAAAAACGTCCGCCGAAACCGAGAGCGTCTTTTTTAATCTGAGAAAAAATATCAACCATCATGGACCGTATCAAGATGATATAAACCGGCGATACCAGATCTGGAACGTGATCGCGAGCCAAAGCTCATGGAGCCCATACGTTTCTTTGCGAAGATGCTGATCGAGAATTTTTTGCAGTCCGTCAAAATCCAAAAATGCTTCGGATCCCGGTGCGTAAGATGACGAAAGAACTTCCCTGACCCAACTCAACATCGGCTCTTCACGAATCCACTTTGCGGAAGGACTCATCCATCCACGTTTCTTTTCAGTCAAGACGTGCTCAGGGAGATACGGTCGCATCGCATCGATAAATACGCGCTTCCCCTGTTCTCGCGTACTGAGCTTGAACTTCGAAGGGATGCGGAATGCATACTCTACGAGATCGAGATCAAGCAACGGCACGCGCGCTTCAAGCGCATGCGCCATTGAGAGCTTGTCCGTCCGCACGAGCGATTCGTCCGGAAGCCACATACGAAGATCAGCCTCAAGGCAGTCCGTAACGATATCTCCACCTTGCGACATCAACCCGAATACCGAGTCAAAAATACTCTTCAATGGCTCCGATCTTGCGATGGCAGGATTCTGCTTTGATAGTAGCAACGCTACACGATCCTCATCCAACCCCTGAAATGCACGGTATCGTTCAGCATGCGTTTTCGCCACCATCTTTTCCGCAAGACGCTTGTCCAAAAAAAGCTTCGCAAAAATCCCGGGTACAAACGCATGCAATTGTTCTGTCATGCGTGCATACCAGTATCGGGGATAGCCTGCGAAAAGTTCATCCCCTCCATCGCCACCCAAAGCAACAGTGATTTCCGGCTTCGCGTATTTCGCAATAAGGTAGGTCGACGGCTGGATGTGGTTCGCGATCGGCTCATCCATGTGCCACACCACCTTTTCCATGTTGTCGATCGTATCCTGTGCCGACAATGTGAACGTATGATGCTCCGTTCCAAAGTGCTTCGCCGTTTTTTCAGCCAACCGCGCGTCCGCGTTGAACTTCTCAGCATCGACATTCGATTGATATCCGATGGTAAACGTTTTGATCGCCCCAGATGGCTGGAGATTCCGCATCATGCCCAGGATGGCCGTTGAATCAATGCCGCCGGATAAAAACACCCCGAGCGGACGATCGGATACGAGCTGGCGACGTACGGCTTCAACCGCGCGACTCCGCACGCCAGCGACCGCTTCCTGATAAGAAGCAACCGGATGCTTTCGCGAAATTTGATACCACGATTTCATCTCTAATGATCCAGACGAAAATTGCGCAAATGACCCCTGAGGTAACTTCTTGATCCCCTTAAACATCGTCCGCTCCCCAGGAACGTAGAGCATACGCGCGTACAAGCTGAACGCTACAGGATCGACTTCACGTTTTATGCCATGCGAAAGGATCGCTTTGATCTCTGAAGAGAAGATCAAACGCTTCTCTCCGTCAAAAAAATAATACAAAGGCTTCACGCCCATCGGATCACGCGCAAGAAACAACGTCTTTTCCTGATTGTCCCAAATCGCAAACGCGTATATCCCGTTCAGTTTCGGTAAAGCCGCGGATCCCCACACGGCCCAGGCCCGCAACAAGACTTCCGTATCACTCTCTGATACGAACGTCTCACCGAGCGATTCGAGCTGCGTGCGAAGTTCGCGGTAATTATAAATCTCTCCATTAAAGACGATCGTATGACGACCGTCCGGCGTATACATCGGTTGGCGGCCGCCTTCGGAGAGATCGATAATCGACAATCGGTTATGCGCCAATGAAATATCAGGCGTTTCGAAAAAACCCTCTTGATCCGGCCCTCGATGGCGCGTGCAGGCATGCATCCGACGCAAAGCGTCTGGATCATGGAAGGAAAAACCGTTGATGCCACACATAAAAATATCACCGAAGATTCGCCATCATTGTACAACATCGATCGATGAATGCCGTAAGGCCGTACTGCTTTGCGATGCGCGCCCGAAGCCCGACTGGGAGATCGCGCTTTGCCATCGCCACGATTTTTGCAGCCGCTTCATCATCCAACGAACCATCCCAAAACCATTCAAGACCAAGCCCTTCAGCCGTTGCGGGATTCGTACTGAAAACAACGCATCCACCCATCAATGCTTCAATCACCACTTTATCTAAACTGCCAGTGGCGCTGAGGTGCAAAAAAACATCATGGGCCGCATACAACTCCGGCGTCCGATCGGAAACGATCGCTCCGATCAGATGGACGCATGATTCAAGCCCAAGACGCTCGATCGTCTCATGGATCTCGGTCTCATATGCCGCATCACCCATGCTCGAACCCGCCAACGTTAATGAGGCAAGAGGATCGACGTGTCGAATCCGATCAAAAAACGCGAGCATTTCAACAATACGTTTGCGGCGAGACAAACGCCCCACGCTAAGATACCGATGTCCGTCTCCAGGCTTTCTCTCGATAAGGCCAAAATACTCCGGAATGCCGTGGCCGATGGTAAAACATTTTGATGAACGTATCGGAAAAGCCTCAGCCGTGGCCGTATACACCTCATTCGCCAACAAGCAGGCCATACGCAACGCCACGCTCGAGGAGCCGTGCGTATACCATAGGACCATTTTTTTCCTCTTCAAAAGCACGATCGGCCAACAGGCGATGCACCAAATAGGCGTCATGTGCACGAAAAGCACATCCCAATCCGAAGATCGCAATAGCTTCCACATGGAACGGATCCGATCTAACTTTCCCTGGACCGCGATTCGATGGATGTCCAATCCATCAATGCGTTCATGCGACGAATCAAAACTCGCGACCGTTATTTTGGAAACGAAAGGATGCGCACGAAACGCCCGTAACCACTCCACGAAAAATCCCAACACGACATGCGTGGAATCAACCGACTGGGTGATGACGAATAAACGCATGAGGATGCAGGAACGATGGCTACGACTTGCCTTCCAATCGCATCTTGATCATCCGCCACACAAGACGGAGGTGCCGCTTCATCTCTTTTCGATAATCCAATTTGCTTTCACCATGGATGCGCTGCGTAAGCATGGTCGGAACTTCGGCAACACGCTTTCCGCGGCGAACGAGATAGAACAGAATTTCCGCATTGATATCAAATCCCGTGGCGACCAATGGAAGATCGACCAAATCCTGCCGACGATACAAGCGGAAAATCGGCGTCACCGCCGTGATCTTGCTTCCAAAAATCAACGAATAAATCAACGTTGCAAGTTTTCCAACGATCACACGATACGTTGGGATTTCTTTTCCATATCCTGCCAATTTCGGAGAACCGCTCACGACCTCCACATCCCCTTTCGCGTACCGTTCAAGAAGCTTTGGAACATCAGCCGGCGCAAACGTGAGATCCGTATCCATCGTAACCACGAGATCGCCTTTTGCAGCGGCAATGCCCGTTCGAATAGCCGCTCCAAGTCCCTTGTTCTTCTCGTGCTGCACGAGATTCACCTTCGGCCCAAGTTCGCGAGCAACGGCCGCTGTTTGATCAAAGCTTCCATCATCAACAACAACGACCTCATACGGTTGACCGATCTGATCGAAGACCGGAAAAACCTCTGTTGGGAAGCGACGGAGATTTTCCGCTTCGTTATACGCGGGGAAAATAAAGGAAATCATAGGGATTGGATCCAGTGAAGAATTTTTTTTGTACGTTCTGCCCAAGAATAAGGCTCAACAAAGGTCCGGGAGCGCTGTGAGGCTAGCTTAACCCATTCCGGGTCGGCTTGTACAGCGGCAAGCGCTTCAAGGAAGGCCTCGTCTCCCTTGCCGAAAAACCGGGCGACCTCATTCGTTAAAACATCATGCGAAGACGGAACGTCGCTCGCAAGGATCGGCAATCCTGCCGCGAGATACTCAAAAAGCTTGATCGGCGACGTGTAGCTATGCGCGACCTTCTGATCCGGAGAACTCGCGAGCAGTCCGATGTCCCCAATGGGATGGGTGGCGATATTTTCTTTTCGCGGAACGTATGGAATCACATGAATGCGATCCTTCGCCTCACTCGGAATCAACTCCTCAATGCGGTGCCGCTCCACGTCCGGACCCCCGATCAATACGAGATGCGTGTTCGGATTCGTTCGTGACCATGCTTGAATAATGCGATCCAATCCCTTCCAACGATAAAACGTCCCTTGGTAAAATACGACGAATGCGTCTTGCGGAATCGCATATTTCGCTCGGAGACTGTCACGCGGATAGAGACGCTCGAACTCCCGCGGCTCAAAACCATCCGATGCGACATGAATGAGATGTTCCGCGATACCAAGTTCACGCAAACGAAGGCGTAGTCCTTGGGAAATAACGATGAATCCCGCGATACGATCTTTCACGCGGTTCCAACGTTCCACATTCGTCGTCGGCTCGTCATGCAGCTCTAAAAACCATCGCGCGCTCGTGGTATCGACGAATGCATCAACCATGGCCAGATCCCGCGTATACCATATATCCGTTTGATGTTTTGCAACGAACGGTCGCACATGACGGATAAATGATGCGCGCTGTAGCGCATAGCCGATCCCCTTCAATGCCATCGGAACCCATGAAAGCGGGTCCCAGCACCGAATGCGGACATGCGTAAAAACATCCTTCGGCCAATCGAAAAACGTAAAAACATCCTGCTTCGTCCGGTCCGGATTCACAAGCGTCACTTCATGTCCAAGTTTCGCCATCCATACGCACGTCGTCGTGATCTGGTACGCATGCGCACGTTCAGAAGGAATGCGGACGTTTTCGATATACGTTATTTTCATACGTTCGGACGTTTTTTCATGAGAGCATCCCATACCGCCACAACTGCGATCGCCGCGAGGATAGCGACCAGACCGTCGAGCGGAATGCGATACTTCGTATATCCCGCAAAGAAGGTGTGGAGAAGCGAATATCCCGCAAAGACGATAAAGAACGGGAGCACAAAACCGAAGCGTCGTTGACGCACGCATACCCACGTTCCGATCGCGCCGAAGACGAGAAGGAACCACCCGTAGATGACGAGTGCGTTACGAGCGAGCGTTGCGACAAGCCCTTCATTCCCAAATGACCAACTTGCTCCATACTTTCGAGCGGGCTGAAGCCATGGCGACCAAAACGAGACCAGTTTCAATCCCTGCAATTTCACACCTTCCCAAAGGTAGTTATCACGAAGCCACTCTTTTGCAATTCCAGACCAATGCGCACTGACGTCCGGTTCCGAGAGGGATGAAAGTTGCGAGCAAGAAAGTTCGCCGCGAGCGACCGGTTCGCGAGGATGCCATTCTGTCCAAAAACGGGAAGAGGATCGGAATATCCCCTGCTCGCGAAGCGCAAGCTCGGCTTCCGGATACATCTCGTACTTCACCTCTAATGGATTCTTCGGATTCACGACCTCAATCCCAACGACTTCTTGCGGGAATCCGAGCTTCGTTAAACCGTAAATATTCTCGCTATTTGCCTTATACAAGGCAAATCCCATATCTGTGGTCAGAGGGATAAACCGATGGAACACGCGCCAATTTCGAATCGTCCACGGCGCAATGATCGCCATCGACACGATCGCCATCACAGAGACAGCAGCGATCGCCTTTCCCCAGGCCCAATGCCAACGCCAGAGCAACCACAACGAAAGAAAAGGCATAAGCGGCAAAATCGTTCCTTGCACATACGCCAATGATGCAATGAGAACGCCCGTCCACGCCGCATCGTGAAGTTTTTTCGTGCGCTCCAAACGTAAGAGCATGAGCAAAAGACCAGCAAGAAACGTCGCGGAAAAAACCGTGTGATAATACTGCGTGTAGTGGTAAAAGGTATATGGATGCAAGGCTGTTACTGCGCCCGCAATCCATCCAACGCGCCGGTCATTCGATACGCGCCATGCGAGCCGATAGATAAGATAGACGAGGATGACGGCGACGATATTCTGGATGATCGCCTGCGCCAAAAAATTTCCAAAACCGAACAAGAGATACGTCGCCGTTAAAAAAAACAGGAAACCCGGCGAACGATACGCGGACGCACATCCGAGCTCATTCGCGAACGTATATCCGTGTCCCAAAAACCAGCTCTGCACAAGCGTATAGAATCCCCACTCCCGATTCACGCCAAGCGATGCCGAAAATAAAATAACAGAAAGCGCACGAAGGCCAACCGCTCCCAGAAGAAGAACCGCTGTCCATTTCCAGGCCGCCCAACCCCCTACTCCTCCCAACCCCCTACTCCCTATCATAGACTTCCAAACATCCTGCTGCATACGAGCCTGTTCAACCTGCAAAGACGCGAATCGCTTTGCCCGTTCATAGGCCTGCACAACCATCCATTCACGACGATCTTTCTCCCTCAACTGTTCAGCGATTGCATCCGCAAGCGCTTTCGAATTCCCAACCGGAACCACGCGCCCGTCGATTTGCGGACGGAAGAATGAACCGACGCATCCCACATCCGTCGTCACAATCGCGACACGCGAAGCCATCGCTTCCACGATCGTTCTCCCCCATCCTTCGTAGTTCGACGAAAGCACAAAGAGATCCGATGTCGACCAAAGCTCCTCCTGCGAGGCCCATGGCACGATCATGACACAATCTTCGAGCTTGCGTGAAACGATCTGGGAGCGAAGCTCACCCTCCAACGATCCGGATCCGATGAGACGCGCGTGAAATACGAGTCCACGAGCTTTAAGCTGACACGCGGCATCTAAAAACACGTCCAATCCCTTTTGGGATTCAAAACGGCACGGAACAACGATCATCGGGATCTCGGCCCAGGCATGCGACGTCTGCTCAAGATGCCACGACACGTCCTGATCGACTTGCTTCACGTACACATTGGATTCCTCGACGCCGAATCGACGGACGATCCGATCCTTCACACGGTCGCTCACCACGCGAATACGATCCGCACGACGAAAGACAAAAGGAGCGAGGCGAGCGAGGATGTGCTTCATGAACGACTCCCGCTCCCAAAAACCGGCAAAGTGATCGCCATGCTCCTGGATTTCATACGGAACGTTCGCCCATCGTGAAAGCTTGAACGCGATCATACCGGCCACGAACGGATCTTGTGCGGAGAGGATTACGGATTCCCCCGCTTGCCGCGCGCACTTGATCTCAGAAAGCGTCGCAAAAAATGCTTTCCACAAACGCACGGTCGCCGAGCCAGAGAACGCATAGATGCGGCCGTGCGCAGACGATCGTACCGTCTGTTTTTGCCCACCCGAAAGCACGATCACGCTCGCCGAAAACTCCGCGCTCGCCATACGATCGAAACGCTTGGACGCATCGGAATTCGGGTCTAAAAAGTCACGCTCGTATCCAATGAAAATCGTACGGATGGAGTTCATAGCGATTGAAGAACCTTCTCGGTAGAGGTCACCATATGATCAAATTGCAACACATCTGCATGCGATGCGCATCGCTCCGGCCATGTCGCCTTTAAGGCAGCCAACCATTTTTCTCGATCAAGATACGGAAGAACCGTGACGCACACCGAACCCAAAAGCGTTTTCGTTTCCGGATTGCCACCCTGATCGCTTACGAAACTCGGTAATCCTTGCGATGCCGCTTCTGGAATCACATGCGGAAACCCTTCGTATCCGCTTGGAAGCACAAAGAGATCCGCCGCACGATACCATTCGCCCATCCGCATACGATCACAACGACCAACGAATCGCACGCGATCTTGAAGATGTGATCGTTCCACACCTGCTTTCCATGAAGAGAGACGCGGCCCATCGCCCGCGATCACAAATATGACGTCCCGTGGAAGATCTGGGAGAAGATGAATGATGAAATCAATCTGCTTCCACGGGACGGCTCTTACGGCCGTAAAAAGGACACGGGATGCATCCAAGCCCTGCGCCCCTCGAAAAGATGCCCGATCCGTCCCTGCTGGAAAATCGGAGATGGCATTGTAGATGACGGAGATCTTTTCTTTTGGAACACCCCATAGCTGTACGATGTTTTTTAAATATTGACTTGGAACGACAATGCTCTTTGCATGCTTTGCCGTCCATCGTTCAATGTGCTCAAGCCATTTCACTTTTCCCGCATGCGGACGCTTCGTAATGAATTCGTAGAGCAATTCACCCGTATCCCCGCTCTTCACACAAGCTCCCTGATAAATCTCCCACGCATAGTCGCCAACAACCTTCATCACCGTCGGTTTTCTCGCAAGCATCGCTCCAAGCGTCCCAGGAAATCCTTCGGATACCGGTCCTTGGAGATACACGAAATCCGCCTTCATGACCATTGCCCGAGAAAAAACTTTCCACGCGAATACAGCATATCGAATCGGAAGCAAAAGCGATCGAGATACGCAATGCACAGAAAACGGATCACCACCCGTCGACTTCACGACGTCGGCGTAACACACCACTTCTACCGTATGCCCTCGCTCAACGAACGCGCGCGCCATGGAGCGGACGTATGTGGCAGGACCGCCCGCATCCGGAGGATAGATTCCTGTAGCAAAAAGAATCTTCATACTTTTTCAAGCACGAGCGTGGCGGAGTACGCATACGAACGCAACCGTTCCGCAGGAAGCTGCGCACCGAGCAATTCCTCAAACGCATACCATGCGGCGATCGATTCATCATCTGCATCCTTAAACAAACCTTTGAGCGGCGCGATATTATGAGATCGAAGACCAACAACACGAAATCCAACCTCTTGCGCCATTTTCTGAAACTCCACATCATCTACACGTTTCATGTACGGACCTTCGATACCGACCATCGCAAGCAACTGACTCACAGGCACCATCACGCGTTCCTTCCAATCCGTTGACCGAAAATGACCGTCGTCATAGTTAAGATATGCCACGCCGCCAGGAGCGAGCGCGCGAAAAACCGTTTCCAAAAATGCTTTACGATCCACGACATGCTCAATCGCACTCAACGCGATCACCGCATCGTACGCCCCTTCTTCCAATGGGCGCTGCGCATCCGCCACGCGCAATTCCACGCGAGACTCGTTCTGATATGCCCCTTTCCCTTTCGCGATTGCGACCGTATCCGTATCCGCGCCAACGATTTGGATCAACGGATGCTGATCGACGAAGTTTTTCCAAATCCACGCAGAACCGCAAGCGAGATCCAAAATCTTCGCGGATCGATTCGTAAAACGCGCTGAGAGCTGTTCGAGAATCCACTGTTTGGCTGCATTGTTTTTGGAGTAAAGCATACGAAACGATCTAGCGTTTTACATTTGATAATCTCAATAACACATCCTTCATCCGTTCCGCGATTCCATTCCAATCATATTTCGCATGAACCAAACGTTCACCGTTAGCAATCAATCGTTCACGCAATCCCGATTCTTCTTGAATGCGTCGAGCGGCAAGAGCAATAGACTTCGGATCCCGAGGCTGACAGAACACGCCTGTTTCGCCATCCGTCAAAAAATCCGGAATGCCGCCGACCGGAGTCCCGATGATCGGAATACCGGCAGCCATCGCCTCTAAAAAAGAATTGCCAAGCCCCTCCGAAAGCGATGCGCGAACGAAGATATCCGAACTGTGAAGGATGCCCGGAAGCTCATCGTGCGTTTTCTTTCCAAGAAAAACTACGCGGGCATCCAAAGCCAATTCCTTTACGAGTGCATGAAGCTTTTCTTCATCCTCGCCCACGCCAGCGATCAATACTTTGTAGTTTGACGGAAGTTCTACGAGTGAGCGAATGAGATCGTCCACCGCATTTTTCAATGACAGCCGCGAAGCGGTTACAAGCACCACGTCAGTATCCGAAAAACCAAACGACGCCCGCACAGTCTCTCGTTGATCGTCGGCTACAGACCGTCGACCAAACTTCCCAACATCCACCCCGTTCGGCACGATAACCAGCTCCCCACGAAACCCCATGTCTACCGCCCACTTGGCCAAAAAAGAACTGATCGCCTGCACCGCATCCGCACGATGAAAAATAGCTTGATGCAAAAAACGCAATCGACCGACGCGTTTTGCATAATGTTCCAACGGATCTCCTTCCTGAATCGTAAGAAGCATTTTTGCCTTTGGACGAAGCCATGTGTAAACGAGCGCAGCGAAACCACCGTAAGAAGCCATGAGGGACCAAATGAAATCTATGGGTCGAATACGAAGGGCACGGAGGGGGCCGAGGATAGGAAGAAGATATTTATCAATCGGATGGCCAAAGCCACAACGATGCACCGTGACATTACCGATACGCTCCGTTGACGCCAATCCCGGACGGACGCGGGCACAGATCAAGTCAAAATCAAAATCAGGAAGCCGATTCGTCACTTCCTGCATAGCAACCTCCGCCCCACCAACGAGCGGGAAATAGGTCGTCGAAAAGATCAAAACCCGCTGTTTCATGGGTTAAAATTAGCGGATTTGAAGGCTTTAGGCAAGGGCAAACGACTAAACCTTACCCTTAAAATATTCGATCGTTTTAAGCAATCCTTCTTGTAAAACAACGGTCGGTTCCCAATGTAACTTCTCTTTTGCGAGTGAAATTACGGGTTTACGTTGCTTCGGATCATTTGCCACCGCTGGCAAGTATGAGATATCAGATGAAGATGCCGTCAGCTTAATGACAAGTCCAGCAAGCTCTTTAATCGTAAACTCTCCCGGGTTTCCAATATTCACCGGCCCAACGAAAGCATCCTGATCCATCATGCGAACCATCCCCTCAACGAGGTCGTCAACGTACTGGAAACTTCGCGTGTAACTCCCGTCTCCGTAAATCGTGATCGGTTCGCCACGAAGCGCCTGGAGGATGAAATTCGAAACCACGCGCCCATCATTCTTAGCCATGCGAGGTCCGTAGGTATTAAAAATGCGGATGACACGAATATCCACGCCATGTTCTCGATGGTAGTCAAAGCACAACGTTTCCGCACAACGTTTCCCTTCGTCATAACATGCGCGGCGGGAAAGCGGATCGACATTTCCCCAATACGACTCATCCTGCGGATGCACGAGCGGATCTCCGTACACTTCCGATGTCGATGCTTGCAAAATCCTCGCCCCTGTTCGCTTGGCAAGATCAAGCGCATTGATCATCCCGAGCACGTTCGTTCGAATCGTCTTCACCGGATCATGCTGATAGTGCGGAGGTGAAGCCGGGCACGCTAAATTAAAAATACGATCGTATGCACCGTCAAACGGTTGTTCGACGTCGTGCTCGAAAAAATGAAATCGCTCATGACCAATGAGATGACTGATGTTTTCTTTCGATCCCGTAAAAAGATTATCCAAACACGTCACATCATGACCGTCTTGAATAAGGCGGTCACAAAGATGCGAACCAATAAAGCCAGCGCCGCCCGTGACGAGAATCGTATGCGTCATACAAATATTTTATTTTTTCAAGCCCTCCAGCCACACGGCAAGCGACAATAACATCCATAGTCGATTCCCATGATCCGTGCCACGCATGTTCTCATCGAATAATCGAGCCGCTTCTTCAGGCTTCACGTAAGCGTGAAGCGGAGAGGATGGATCCAGACAACGATCCTTCCAATACGAATCCAAACGCGTACGAAACCACTCCGCGAGCGGGACTTGGAATCCTCGCTTTGGACGATGAAGAACCTCATCCGGAACCAATCCCTTTAACGCGCGCTTTAAAGCCACCTTTCCTTGTCCGTATCGCAAACGGTCCTCTACCGGAAGGCGTAGAGCGTAAGCCACGAGCTGCTGATCCAATAACGGAGCACGCGCCTCGAGACCATACGCCATGGTGGCACGATCCATTTTCGGATTCAAATCATCCGCAAGATACGATTCCAAATCAAAACGCATCGCCCGTGCGAGCGGATGGCCTTCCTTTCCCATTTTCGCGCAAATATACGCGATCGGATCCGCATTCACCTGACGCTCGAGGAAATCCGGCTGCAAGACGCGATTCGCATCTTTCGTTCCGAAGTACGAACCGCAAAACAATTCTCCGTATGCGCGATTCGCATCCGAACACGTGGCGCGAACCGTTTCCGCCATACGCGCGAAACGAGGGTCGTGACGGACTGCACCAGTGGCGCGCAAGAGCAATGGAAGGACCGAGGCGGAGCCGGGAATATGCGAAAGATTTTTCGCGGTTTGAAAAGCTTGATAGCGACGATATCCACCAAAAAGTTCATCTCCCCCATCTCCCACAAGCACGACCTTAACCTCACGAGCCACTTCACGGGCCAAGAGCATCACCGGAAGCGCCGAAGAATCCGCATACGGACCGCCATAGAGCGCAATCATAGATTCCGCGAGCTGAATGAGATCCTCCGGACGCGCCTCGAATTCTTGATGGTCCGTGCCAAAATATGCGGCCGTCTTCCGAGCCTCTGCACGCTCATCCATATAGATGGACGGGAACCCCATGGTAAACGTCCGCATCCCGCGATCAAGATGCTGCTGTGCGATCGCAACCATGGCCGTGGAATCGATACCTCCAGATAAAAAAGCACCGACCGTCACGTCTGAACGGAGACGGATACGGACGGATTCATCAAGAAGCGCACGGATATCCTGCACCACGTCTCCACGCGGAATCGTCGAGACTTCACTCCAATCATGATACGAAGCGATACGAAGAGATCCGTGATCCACCCATCCGCAAGATCCAGCCGGAAGACCCGAGATCTCCGTAAAACCCGTATAGGGAGATGGAACGTACTGCAATCCAAAAAACAATCGAATCGCCCCTTCGTCGATCGTGACGGGTTCCAACGCGCGGAGTGCACACATTTCCGAGGCGAATGCGAATGAGCCATCCGTTAACGTTCGATAAAAAAACGGCTTCTTTCCAATACGATCACGAGCAAAGAAAAGCTTCCGTTCATCACGATCCCATATCGCGAATGCAAACATGCCGCGAAATTGCTTTACACATTCCGATCCAAAATGCCGGAACATTTCAAGGACGACTTCCGTATCAGACGTCGAACGAAAGGTAGATCCTTTCTTCTCGCAGATATCCCGCAACTCAATGTAATTATAAATTTCTCCATTATAGGTTACATGCCATCGTCCATCTCCCGAACGCATCGGCTGCGATGCACGATCCGTTAAATCGATAATCGCTAAACGGCGATGTCCGAGTCCAATACCGGCATCAATCCACACGCCACCCCCGTCAGGTCCGCGATGCGCAAGCGCATCCGTCATACACCGAACATCGCCCTCGCCTGGAGGAGCGCCGTTCTTCGTGACGATGCCTGCGATGCCGCACATATAGAGATGGGTAGAGGGTAGGGGGGTAGAGGAGAGGGGGGTAGAGGGTAAAAGTGTAGGATGTGATAGAAAAAGAGAAAAAAATCGCCAGCCACCAATGCTTGAAACTTTTTTATTTCTTCTCCCACTCCCCACTACCCTCTCCCCACTATTTGCCAATCATGACAGGTTCCTCTACTCTACCTCTTAGCATGAAAAACGCCAAGTCTCGCATTATTTTCGTCATTACCCAGGCTGAATGGGGCGGCGTGCAATCCTATTGCGTTCGCGCAGCCACCGAGGCCATCAAACGCGGCTATGAAGTCCTTATCGTTGCCGGTAGCGAAGGCGAACTTCAAGGAGCCTGCGAAAAAGCAGGAATTCCATACCAAAAACTCCTACGCATGGAGCGTGAAATCCGACCATTAAAAGACATTGGGGCAATCCGAGAATTACAATCCCTCTTCCGCGAATGGAGGCCCGATACCGTCTATCTCCATAGTTCCAAAGCGGGCATCGTTGGATCCATCGCCGGTCGCCTCGCCCGCGTGCCACATATCGTCTACCGCATCGGCGGATGGTCATTCTTAGATCCTGTCTCACAGGCTCAAAAAACGCTCCGCATTTGGAGCGAGCGTCTCACCGCCTCATGCAAAGACGTCATCATTACCTTGCATCCGGATGATCGAGCACGCGCAGAAGAACACCATATCAAACCAAAAGAACGCGTCGTGATGATTCCGAACGCCCTTGATCTGGAAACTTTCGATAAAAACATCCTCCCTCACGACGAAGCTCATCAAGAACTAGACGAACTCTGGAAAAAAGGCTGTCTCTTATACACATCT